>NZ_JANPML010000424.1:0-3532 GCF_031422795.1 Sandarakinorhabdus sp. | reverse complement strand
CTCAACATCCACCCGTCGCTGCTGCCCAAACACAAGGGCCTGCACACCCACGAAGCCGTGCTGGCGGCCGGCGAAGCCGAGACCGGCTGCACCATCCACATCGTCACCCCCGAACTGGATGATGGCCCAACCCTGGCCCAGGCGCGCATCAAGGTGCTGCCCGGCGACACGCCCGACAGCCTGGCGGTGCGCGTGCAATATGCCGAGCACCAACTCTACCCACGCGTGCTGGCCGATTTCGTCTCGGCGGCGGACCGCCCCGAAGCCCTGCTCACCCGCGTGCGCGGTCTGGCGCTGAACCTGCCAGTGGCGACGGAAAAACTCTCCCACGGCTCCCCCGGCTTTTTCGTCGAAGGCGGCAAGTTCTTCGCCTATTTCAGCGAAAACCACCACGGCCACGGCGTCACCGCGCTCTTGTTGAAAGTCTCCGGCCTCGACGAAGCCGCCATGCTGATCGAGCAGGACCCGGACCGCTTTTTCCGCCCCAAATATTTCGGCCCCGCCGGTTGGGTGGGCATTGTCCTCACCGACGGGCCGGACTGGGCGATGATCGAAGCGATGCTGAGCGCAGCGTGGCGGCTGTGTGCGCCCAAGCGGCTGGCGATCCTGCCCTTCTGAAACGCGGGCACCGCCCACCCCATTGCCCCCGGAATAGGCCTCGCCTATTCCGGCAAGACAGCCGGCGCACAGAACGACGCGGCTGCGCAATGGGGGACAATTTGATGCGGAATTTGCTTCTTGCCGCGGCCCTGGCCGCCCTTTCGGCGCAGCCGCTTGCTGCACAGGCGACAGATGCCGCCCCCGCACCTGCTGCAGCGCCCGCCGCCGCACCAGCCGCAGCCCCGCTCAGCCTCTTCATCGACGGCAAGGGGCCGAACGGCATGAGCGATCTGCCCATGGGCGTGAAACGCATTCCCGACAGCAACATCGTCGTCTCCGGCCACCAGAAGGGTGGCGCGCTGGGCCTGTTGTTCGGCGTGGTCGGCATGGCAGTGCACAGTGCGGCCAATACCGATGCCGGTGGCAAGCGGACGAACGACACCCAGGACGCGCTGCGCTTCGACGTGACCGGCCGGGCCACCGAACTGACGGGCAGCATCCTCGCCGAGGAGCAGTTCCAGGGCGCCTACACGCTCGCCACGGCAGAAAGCCCGTCGGGCGTTACGATGGTGCCCTACATCGTTCTCACCTTCGTCAACCAAACCGACGTGCGGCCCTATATCGTGCTGAAGACCAAGCTCGAACCCGAAGCCGGCAGCAAAAAGCCCCGGACGATCAAGTATTTCTGCTGCGAGGGCCCGGCGATGCCGTTGACCGGTGCGGGCAGCCTCACCGAAAACAACGGCGAAAAGCTGAAGGCCCTGCTCAACGCCGAACTGGAAACGGCGCTTCGCATCATGCTGACGGACCGCCGCCAGCCGTTTGCACGCAACGATGATGCCAAGCTCGACGTGAACGGCTCGCTGCCGTTCGTCGGCAAGCCGTCCAAGTGGCGGGCCTGGGATCTTGGCAGCTACAAGGATTACAAGCTGATCGAATTTCGCGGCGGCATCCTGGTGTTTGGCGGCGTCCATGCCGTCGAGCCGGGCGCGCTGGAGATCACGCCCTATGTGAAGAAGAAGAAGAAGTGACGAACGCGAAAGTGGCTTGAAGGCACAGGCGAACAAGATCTCCCCCTTGCAGGGGCGATGTTGAGCGCAGCTTGGCGCTTGTGCGTACCAAAGCGATTGGCCATGCTGCCGAGCTGACCCACAGCGGCGAGAGGCTGACGATGTTGACCCTGGATCAAATCTCCCGTCGCCGATTCCTTGCTGCAGCGTCTGTCTCCAGCCTCATGTTGAGCGGCTCTGCACTCGCCGCCGACACTGATCCGTTTGCCCTGTCTGATCCGGAACTTCGCGAAGCGGCACGACGCATGCCTTCCAACCGCCTCGGGGCGGAAACACTGGCTGCGCGGCGGGCGAGTGAAGTTGATGGCGTACCGCTGCCCTTGCCAGCGCCACAGCCACAAATTCGCATGGTTCCCGGCCCGAAGAACGCGCCTGATGTGCAGGTGGCGATGTTCGATGGATCCAAGGTTGCGCGCGGCAAGCCCGTCTATTTGCACATGCACGGCGGCGGATATGTGGCTGGGCGACTCATGGCGCGCCCGGCCAGGCTGCAGACCTTGGCACAAGAGGCTGAGTGCCTGTTGGTGTCAGTCGATTATCGCCTTGCCCCCGAAACCCGCTTTCCCGGCGCATTGGAAGACAATTATGCCGTGCTGCGTTGGTTGATTACGCAGGCCGATGTGCTGGGCATCGACCCAAAACGCATTGCGATCGGCGGGGATAGTGCCGGTGGTGGCCACGCTGCCATGCTGGCCATCGCGGCCCGAGATCGCGGCGAATTTCCGATTGCGTTCCAGCTACTTGTATTTCCGATGCTGGACGATCGCACCGCTTCAACGGTATCCGTACCGCCCCATATCGGCACGATTGCCTGGAGCCGCGAAGCCAATAGTTTCGGCTGGACAGCATTGTTGGGGCAGGCGCCGGGGCTGCCCTCGGTGCCGATGGGTTCGGTACCGGCACGGGTCGAGAATCTTGCCGGCCTGCCGCCCACCTTCATCGCCGTGGGGGCACTGGATTTGTTTGTTCTTGAAGACATTGCCTATGCGCAGCGACTGACGGCCGTTGGCGTCCCGGTGGAAATGTTGGTGGTGCCGGGAGCGTTCCATGCCTTTAATATTGCTGTCCCCGGAGCAAGAGTTTCCCGCCAGTTCAATGCCGCCATAACGTCCGCCTTGAAACGCGGACTGGGCAACGCCTGATGGTCTGATCGGCTGCATCGAACAGTTCAAGGCTGGCGCCCAGATACAGAAAGGGCCGCAGGATCACTGCGGCCCTTTTGGAATTCAAGGCTGATAGCTTCAGCCAACGATCTCGGTCTGCGCGAAGAAATAGGCGATCTCGATCGCGGCGTTCTCGTCGCTGTCCGAGCCGTGCACGGTGTTGGCTTCGATCGATTCGGCCAGTTCCTTGCGGATGGTGCCGGCGTCGGCGTTGGCCGGGTTGGTGGCGCCCATGATGGCGCGATAGGCGGGAACAGCGTCTTCGCCTTCGAGGACCTGCACCACAACCGGGCCGCTGATCATGAACTGCACCAGTTCACCGAAGAAGCCGCGTTCGCGGTGGACGGCGTAGAAACCTTCGGCCTGGTCCTGGGTGAGATGCAGGCGCTTTTGCGCCACGATGCGCAGGCCGGCGCCTTCGATCATCGTGTTCACCTTGCCGGTGATGTTGCGGCGGGTGGCATCGGGCTTGATGATCGAGAAGGTGCGGGTGATCGCCATGGAAAATTCCTGTGTTGCAGTGCGGGATGGAGGATGCGCGGCCCCCTACAGGGGGAGGTGGGAATTGGCACGGGTGGGCGGGGCAAGCCCCTCCCCCATCTTGGGGGCAGGGGTGACTCGCGCGGAGCGCGGCGGGGTGGGGGTCGCAAGGCCACGCTCGGAAACCCTCACCCCGCTCGCGCCCAGGGGCGCGAGGCG
>NZ_JANPML010000423.1:0-4325 GCF_031422795.1 Sandarakinorhabdus sp. | reverse complement strand
CCTTCGATGAAGCCGGGCAGCAGCGTGTGACCGGGCAAGGCGATGCGCGTGGCACCGGCCGGCACCGCCAGATTGGGCCCGGCCGCCACGATACGCTCGCCATCGACCAGCACCTGCCAGCCGCTGTGCATCACCGCGCCGTCCCACACCCGGTCCGGCGACAGCAGCACGGGCACCGCATCGGCGGGTAGCGGCAACAGGGCGAAAAGAGCGGCGGCGAGGTGGCGTTTCATGACCCAAGCAGACGCTGCGGCGGCGCTGAGGTCAAGTCGGCTTGGCGGACGCGCCATCGCCCGCTATCACCATGGCCAGAAACGGCGCGCCGGGGCCTGGCGCGTGAGGGAGAGACAGTTTGAACAACGAGGCAACCGGCGGCGTGGTCGATACCCGCCCGCAATGGTTTGGTCACCCAGCCCAGCTGGCGCGGCTGTTCACCACCGAAGCCATGGAGCGCTTTGGTTATTACGGCATGCGGGCGCTGTTGACGCTCTATCTCGCCAACCATTTCCTGTTTTCCGACAGCACGACGGCCAGCCTCTATGGCGGCTTCACCGCGCTGGTCTATCTCACCCCGCTGATCGGTGGTTTGCTGGCCGACAATTATCTCGGATCGAAGAAGGCGGTGAAATTTGGCGCCATCCTGATGGCGGCTGGCTATTTCACCCTGTGTTTCGGCGGTGAAGCGGCCAAGCCCTGGGCCAAGATCGACGGCACCCAATATGCTGTGGCCGTGGAAGGCACGGGCGACAGCAAGGCGCAGTTTATCACGCTTGCTGGCCAGAAACTGAAGATCAAGGGCAATGACGATGGCAGCGTGTCGCTGCTTGGAGCGGATGGCCGCGAAGGCCGCCGCGTGCCCAAAGGCGGCTTTGAATCCGGCGGCGAGCGCGATGGCCTGTTCGTCACCATCATGCTGCTCGGCCTGTCGGCGGTCACCATCGGCAATGGCTTCTTCAAACCCAATATCTCGACCATGGTCGGCAGCCTCTATGCCAAGGGCGACAGCCGCCGCGATGCTGGCTTCACCATCTTTTACATGGGCATCAACATGGGTTCGCTGGCCAGCCAATTGGCCTGTCCGTTCCTGGCCGATGCCTATGGCTGGTGGGCGGGCTTTTTGTTGGCCGCGTTCGGCATGGCGCTGAGCTGGTTCCTGATCCAGTTCGCCGGCCCCAAGCTGGAAGGCTATGGCGAGCCACCGGAAGGTGCGCCCAAGCGTGATCTGCTGATCTATGTCGGTGCCATCGCCTTTGTGCCGCTGGTGTGGTTCCTGTTCACCAACCTGATGGCGGCGCCGCCGCCGGTGGAAGGCGCTGGCTTCATGGGTTATCTGATGGGCCTGCCGATCCTGGGCAAGGTGCTGTTTGCCACCTTCCTTGCCTGCGTGGTGCTGATCCCGATCTGGTCTTTCGTTTATGGCAACCGCCAGGAATGGCAGATGATGCTGGCTGCGATCGTGCTGATCGTGTTCAACGTGGTGTTCTGGACGTTGTTCGAACAGGCCGGTTCCAGCCTGACACTGTTTGCCGACCGCAACACCGACAAGTCGATCTTTGGCCTGTTCGAAATCTCGGCCGGCCAGACGCAGTTCTTCAACGCCATCTTCATCGTGCTGCTGGCCCCATTGTTCAGCCTGCTGTGGCAGGCGCTGGGCCGCAGGGGCCTGGAACCGGGCATTCCGGTGAAATTCGGCCTGGCGCTGGCCGGGGTTGGCGGCGGTTTCCTGTTCCTGGTGTGGGGCACGCAGTTTGCCGGCCCGGATTTCAAGGTGGGCATCTGGTGGCTGGCCGGGCTTTACCTCATCCACTCCATGGCCGAACTGATGATCTCGCCGGTGGGCCTGTCGATGGTGACCAAGCTGTCGATCGCGCGCATTGTCGGGCTGATGATGGGGCTGTGGTTCGTGTCCATCGCCTGCGCGCAATATGTTGGCGGGCTGGTGGCGCAGGTGGCCAGCGTGGAAACCGTGGGCGGGCAGGTGACCAACCTCAAGGTCAGTCTGGATACCTATGCCGGCGTGTTTGAAACCATCGGCTATGCCTCGGCGGCGATCGGCGGCGTGCTGCTGCTGATCTCGCCGCTGCTCAAGAAGCTGATGCACGGCGTGAAGTGACCGGCGCCCGCGCACAAAGCGCTTGGCCCGCGGCGCGCGGCGCTGCAACATGGCGGCGGCCGTGGGCCGGAACCACTGCCTGGGGGAGAGGCCTGTGTCGGATCTGATGCTGCTGGCGCTGTTGATGGGCGCGTTCGTGATCACCCACGAGTTGCTGTCACACCCGCTGCGCGCGCCACTGGTGGCGCGGCTGGGTGAAAAGGGTTTTGCTGTTGTCTACTCGCTGGTGGCGCTAGCCAGTTTCGGCGCTGCCGTGCAGCTGTGGCGGCAGATGCCCAAGGAACGGCTGTGGGACACGCCGGCGAGCGCCTATCTGCCGGCGCTGATTGCCATGCTGGTCGCCAGCATCTTCTTTGTGGGCTCGGTCTCGTCGCCCAATCCGGCGATGATGCCGGGCGTGAAGGGCGAACCCAAGGGGCTGCAGCGCATCACCCGCCACCCGATGATGTGGAGCATGGCTATCTGGGCCGGCGTGCATATCATCATGACCGCTGATCCGCGCACTATCGTGCTGGCCGGCGGCATCGGCGTGCTGGCGTTGATCGGCACGGCGTTCCAGGACGGCAAGAAAAAGGCGCAGAACCCGGCCTATGCCGGCCATATGGCGCGCACGTCGCATATTCCGTTCCTGGCCATCATCGGTGGCCGCCAGCCGTTGAACGCGATCTGGCCCGGCCTGGTGCCGGTGCTGGGCGGGTTGGCGCTGTGGCTGGTGATATTGTGGGCGCACCCGCTGCTGATCGGGGTACCGGCTGCTGGTTGGGGATATTTGCAGTGAGCGACGTTGCAGGCAAGACGATCTGGATCACTGGGGCATCATCCGGGATCGGCAAGGGGCTGGCGCTGGCGCTGGCCGCCAAAGGCGCGCGACTGGTGTTGTCGGGCCGCAACCGTGCCGCGCTTGACGACGTGGCCGCGCATTGCCCCGGCAGCATTGTCGAAGCGTTTGAAACCACCGATCTTGATGCGCTGCCGTCGATCGTGGCCCGGGTGGAGGCCGCAACCGGCGGTATCGACTGGCTGGTCAACAATGCCGGCATTTCGCAGCGCAGCCTGGCGCTCGACACGGATTTCGCCGTTTATCGCACCTTGATGGAGGTGGATTTCTTCGCGCCGCTGCGGCTCACCCAGCTGGTGCTGCCGGCGATGGTGGCGCGCAGGTCGGGCCGAATCATCAACAACGCCTCCGTCGCCGGCAAGGTCGGCTCACCGCTGCGCACTGGTTACTGTGCGGCGAAACATGCGATGGTCGGCTGGTCTGATGCGATGCGAGCCGAGATCGCCCAACATGGCGTGCAGGTGCATGTGCTCACCCCCGGCTTTGTGGCGACCGGAATTGGCAGGAACGCGCTGCGCGGTGATGGCAGCCAGAAAGGCGACGGCGCTGATCCGGTGGACGCCGGCATTACCATCCACGAAGCCGCCGAACAGATCATTGCCGGCATCACCAGTGATGTGCCGGAAATTTCAGTGGGCCGCGACGGCGCCGCTGAAATGCAGTTACTTGGCCTGAAGCGGCAAGACCCCGAAGCCTGCTTCAAGCTGATGGCCAGCATGGCGCCTGCTGCAGAGCGCTGAGGCTGGGCGTTATTGCAGGGCGCCGAAGCAGGTTAGGGGCGTCTTGCGTCGTTTTTTCCTTGGCGGATGCCGCAGGCCCGGTTAAAGCATGAGCAGGTATCCGCGCTTTTGCAGCGGACTTCCTTTCGCGCAGCACAGATCGGTCAGCCATTTCGGGGCACAGCCGGTTGCGGTTAACTCAGGCTGATGCCGGGGTCCGGCGCGCGAGAGGCAATTTATCACCCAATCAGCGGCCAATGGATGGCCAGGCAACGGGCCAGAAAACGGGGATTACGAGCTTGATCAGGAACAACCAGCGGCGGCGGCGCGGTGGCGGCAACAATGGCCCGCGCCCGCAGCAAATGGCCGGCGGCAACAACTATGGTGCCCGGCTCGACAATCGCCAGCGCGGCAATGCCACCCAGCTGCTGGAGAAATATCGCGCCCTGGCCCGTGACGCCCAGCAAGCCGGCGACCGGGTGACTGCAGAATATTATCTGCAATATGCCGAACATTATTTCCGCATCCTTGGCGATTATCGTGAGCGTCAGCCCGAAGGCCGCCGTGGCCGTGAAGGCTTTGACGATGATGGCGGGGACAACGACATCGACAGCGCCGATGGCGACGATGATCGCAATGACGATGGTGACGAGCG
>NZ_JANPML010000422.1:0-2621 GCF_031422795.1 Sandarakinorhabdus sp. | reverse complement strand
GGCGGCGGGAAAGCGGGCTGATGGTGGCAAGCGGCATGACGGGTTCTCCGATCCTGCTGCTGTCATGCCGTGCTATCGGGGAATGGCGCCGTGAAGCGCTTCACACGCGTGTGCAATTGACGGGAAGCCCGCATTGCGACTAGCCCTTGCAGGGTGGCGGCCCCCGATCTTGCGCTGATATTGCAACAAGAGCTGGCCGCGGGCTCGGCCGGGCTGCGGCATGTCACCATTGCGCAAGGCACGGTATTTCTTCAGGAAGACGCAGACGCCGATGCCGCCTGGCTGTTGCTGGCAGGGCGCGCGCGGGTGTTTCGGGTATCGCGAGACGGCGATCTGGTTGTTCTGGCCCATCGCTTGCCGGGCGAATTGATCGGCGAACTTGCGGTGATCGACGGCGGGCCGCGATCGGGGTCCGCAGTGGCGCAGGAGCCTTTATCGGCGATTCGAATCGAAGCGGTGCAGTTCGGCATCCTGCTGGCCGAAAACGCAGCGTTTGCGCAGGGCGTGGCACTGCAACTTGCCGCGCGCCTGCGTGAGACCAGCGATCGCACCTTTGCCATGGCCGCAGCGCCGATTCCGTCGCGCGTGGCGGCCGAATTGTTGCGGCTGGCGCGGCCGAGTGCGGTGCCGGGCCAAGCGGTAATTGCGGCGCCGCCAACCATCACCGAACTTTCGGTGCGCGTGCACGCCACACGCGAATCGGTGTCCAAAACCTTCAGCCGCTGGCGCGCCGATGGCAGCATCCGCAGCGACGGTGCCGTGCTGGTGATCGTCGACCCGGCCGCCCTGTCCGACCTGTTGGATTTCTGAGGCCTCAACTCAGGTCGATCAGCGTCGTGGCCAGCCCTTGCTGCAAACGAACGATATGGAGCAGCACCACCGGGTGATCACTGCCCAGCGCTTTCATCGCTGCCAGTGCAGCCAGCGGGTTGGCCGGCACCAGCGCCAGCGCCGCTGCATAGGCGCTGCGATCAAGCGTTGGCAGTGCCGGTGTCAGCACCGCCAGTGGATCGGCAACGCCGCGCAAGGCCAAGCTGCCCACTGGAAGCCATATTTCACGATCGTCCCGTGCGGCGGCCAGAGTGACCGCTGATATGCAAACGCGGGTGCCCAATGCCTTGTTGGCGTGCTCCAGCCGCGCGCCGATGTTCATCACCGGGCCGTGCGCGGTATAGTCCAGCCGGTCCCGGCCGCCGAAATTCCCGACCAGCGCCGTGCCGAAATGCACACCTATGCGCGTGGCCTCCAGCCGGGCGGCGGCATGATCACGGCGAAATGCCTCGGCGGCGGCATCGATTTCCAGCGCGCAGGCGCAGGCGCGTGCGGCTGCATCGGGCTGATCAAGCGGCGCACCGAAAATGGCGTGGATGCTGTCGCCGACGATCTTGTCGATGGTGCCGCCATGCTGGATAACGATTCCGCTGAGCAGCGCGAGATAGGAATTGAGCAGCGTTTCGCCCGCCGCTGGCGACATGCGTTCCACCAAAGACGTGAAACCGCCAAGATCGGTGAACAGCACCGCGATTTCGCGCGGCGCGGCTCCAGCCGTCACCCGATCCGGGTGGCGCATCAATTGGGCAACGATATCGGGGGCAAGAAATTGTTCGAACGTCGATTGGATCAGCTGCGATTGCCGGTGACTGGCCCGCAGCGCCTGCGCACTGCCGATCGCCAGCCCCGTGACAAGGGCAAGGCCGGCGGCAACAAGGTTTGCCAGCCAGAAATCGGCCGCAAAGGCGGCAAATCCCACCAATCCCAATAAAGCCAGTGCCAGGCCGGCAAGGCCTGTGCGGAGTGCCGGGTGCAGCCGCATCCGCGCCAGAACGATGCCGGTCGACGCCGCCAGCCCCGCGAGCAGCAGATCACGCCAGATCGAGGTGAAGGGCGCATCGCCCGCGCCCAGCAGGGCGCGCAACTGATAGGCGTGAATGGCGATACCCGGCGTGCCCGCCGCATCGGCGCCGCCAAAAACCCGGAGCGGTGTCGGGTGCTGATCGTTGCCGGGCGCTGTTGACCCGATCAGCACGATGCGACCCGTGAACACCGATGCACCGACATCGCCGGCCAGCAGCGACCGTGCCGGAATGCGCGCAAACGGCAAGGCGCCTTCAGCTGTGCGCGGCACGCCGAACCGGCTGGCAGAAGGGCTGCCAACAGCGGCACCAGCGCGCGCCGCCAGCAATGCGGCAAAGCTGCTTCCGGCCGGCACCGCCAACTGGCGCACCACGCCATCGTCGGCATCGGCCTGCAACACCGGCGGCCGCCGTGGCTGCCGGCCAAGCATCCGCGCTTCAAAGGCACCGACGCGCGGCATGGACGCAGCGAGTGCCATCGGTGCCTGCGCCTGCGCCAGCACGGCAGCAAGGCGCGCGTCGGCCGCCGGGCTGGTTGGTTGGTCGAGCAGGATATCAAGTCCGATCGCGCGCGGGCGGCCCGCATCGACGCGTTCGATGATGGTTGCCAGCGCCTGCCGATCGATTGGCGACCGCGATGGCAGGGCCGCCAGGCTGGCTTCGTCGAAGGTGACGATGACAATGTTGCTTGCCAGCGGCACCGATGGGGTCAGCCGCGCCGCGCGTTGATCAGCGATCAGGTTTTCCAGCGCGACCAGCGGCGGCAGT
>NZ_JANPML010000421.1:0-3675 GCF_031422795.1 Sandarakinorhabdus sp. | reverse complement strand
CGTGCGCCACGACATGAACGACCGCTTTGCCGATGCCACCACCGTGCGGTTTGATGCGGTGGCCCCGATCGGCGATTTCCGCCTGCACGCCGCTTTTGGCACCGGCATCGCCGATCCGACCTTCTTCGATCAGTTCGGCTTTTTCCCGGGCTCGTTCCGCGGCAACCCCAATCTGGTGCCGGAACGCAGCCGCAGCGTGGAAGCCGGCATCGGCTGGGCCAAGGGCAACAACAGCCTGGATGTCACCCTTTTCGATGCCAATTTGACCAACGAGATCATTGGCACGTTCAACAGCACCACCTTCATCGCCGGTGTTGCCAATGCCACCGGACGCAGCACGCGGCGCGGCGTGGAAATCGCGGGCCGGGCCGAATTGATCGAAGGACTGGGCCTCAGCGCCAGCTACACCTACCTCGATGCCAATCAGCAGCAGACAGCGGGCAACGCGGTGGTGCGCGAAGTGCGGCGGCCCAAGCACAGTGGCAGCATCGCGCTGAGCTATGTGAGCAGCGTTTTCGATCTGTCGGCGGCGGCCGCCATCACCGGCGCACGCGGCGACACCGATTTCGCCCGCTTCGTGCCGGTCATCCTGCCGGCCTACACGATCGTGACGCTGGCCGGTGCATGGCACATCAACCCGCGCATCGATCTGACCGCACGGGTCGAAAACGCGTTCGATGCCACGCAGGTTGACGTGTTCGCCTATCGCGGCCCCGGCATCACCGTCCACGGCGGCATCCGGTTCCGCCTGTGAGTGCAGCGGCGGCCCTGTTGCTGATGGCAGCGGCGGCCGCCGCCCCTCCGACGCGCGTTGTGTCGCTCAACCTGTGCACGGATGAATATCTGCTGCTCACGGCGCGCCGCAACCAGATTGCCAGCATCAGCCGGCTGGGGGCGGACGCGCAGGAAAGCCCGCTGGCGGTCAAGGCACGCGGGCTCGCCACCAACAATGGCCGCCTGGGTGATGTGCTGGCCCTGTCGCCGCAGCTGGTGCTGACCATGGGCCATGATCCGCAGGCCAAGGCGCTGGCAGCACGGCTGGGGCTGAAACTGGTGGCCCTGCCCTATCCCACCAGCCCGGCCGACGTCGCCTCGCAGGTTCGGCAAGTAGCCAATCTGGTCGGCAACGCGCCGGCCGGCGCTGCCTTTGCCGGCACGGTCGCCGCGCTCGCTGCCACCGCCCCGCCCGCCCGCGCTGGGCTTATGATCGGCGGCAGCGGCCTCGCGCCGGCGATGGACGGGCTGGCGGCCGGCTGGCTGCGGCTGGCTGGCATCAGGCAGCAGCAAAGCGGCCAGATCAGCCTGGAAACACTGCTGGTCCAGCCGCCGGCCATCATCATCCGCAATGTCTATCGCCCCGGCCAACGTTCGTTGCCGCAGGCGTGGAGCCAGCATCCAGCACTGCGCCAGCTGAAATCCCGCCAGCTCGAAGCCGATGGCCGCGCCTTTCTGTGCGGCGGTGCCGCGATGCCGGCGGAGATCCTGCGGCTGCGCAAGGCGCTCGCATGAAGCGCGCCTTGGCCTTGCTCTGCCTGTTGCTGGCGCTGGCGTCGTTGGCGCTGGGCCCAGTCGATCTGGCGGCGCTGTGGGCGCGCGACCCCGATCTGGCGCGCAGCCTGTTCATCGAACTGCGGCTGCCGCGCACCGGCCTGGCGCTGGCCATCGGCGCCGGGCTGGGCGCTTCGGGCGCAGCAGCGCAGGCCTTCTTTCGCAACCCGCTGGCCTCGCCCGATGTGCTGGGGCCGTCGTCTGGCGCGGCACTGGGCGCAGTGTTGGCGGGCTATTTCCTCGGTGCCGGCGTAATCGGCATGGCGGTTGGCGGCCTGGCCGGCGCTGGATTGTCGTTGCTGCTGCTGCTCAGCCTGGCCGGCACGGGCGCCGGCAGCACCCGATTGGTGCTGGCCGGCGTTGCGGTTTCCATGCTGCTCGGCGTGGCGATCAACCTGGCGCTCAGCCTCGCGCCGTCACCGTTCGCGCTTTATGATCTGATGTTCTGGCTGATGGGCGGCCTCAATGATCGCAGCCTGCCGCAACTGGCGCTGGCGGTGCCGCTGATCTTGATCGGCATTGCCCTGCTTCTGCGCACCGCACCGGCGCTGGATGCGCTCACGCTGGGCGAAGAGGTGGCGCAATCCCTGGGTGTCGGGCTGGCCACTGTGCAACTGCGCGTCGTGCTCGGCATCGCGCTCGCCACCGGCGCCGGAGTCGCCGTCGCCGGCAGCATCGGCTTCATCGGACTGATCGTGCCGCACCTGGTGCGCCCGTTCGTTGGCCACCGCCCCGGCGCGGCCATCGCGCCTGCGGCACTTGCCGGCGCGGCCCTGCTCACCGCCGCCGATATCGCCGTGCGGCTGGTCCCGGCCGGGCTTGATCTGCGGCTGGGCGTGCTCACCGCGCTGATTGGCGCGCCCTTCTTCCTCTGGCTGATCATGGGGCGGCGCTGATGCTGCACGCAAATGCCCTCGCCCGCCCGCCCATGCTGGCGCCGATCAGCCTGACGCTGCACCCCGGCCAGCTGATCGGGGTGATTGGCCCCAATGGCGCCGGCAAGACCACGTTGCTGAAGGCGCTGGCCGGGCTGTCACGCGGACCGGGGCTGGTGCAGCTGGATGGCCAGAATTTCACGCCGCACCCGCGCCGCCTGGCCTGGCTGCCGGCTGGCCGGGACGCTGTCTGGCCGATGACCGCTGCTGCATTGGTGCAGCTCGGCCTTGGCCCGGCAGCCCCGTCTGAACCCGCCGCAGTCGCTGCGGCTTTGGCCGCCTGTGATGCCACCGCGCTGGCGAGCCGCCCGGTGAATCAACTTTCCACCGGCGAGCGCGCCCGTGTTCTGCTGGCGCGTGCCCTGGTGGCCCGGCCAGCGTGGCTACTGCTGGATGAACCCATCGCCAATCTCGATCCCGGCCACCGGCTCGACGTGATGGCGTTGCTGGCTGCCGAGGCGGCGCGCGGTGCCGGCGTTGTGCTGGCGCTGCACGATCTGGAACTCGCCCGGCGCTGCGACCGGGTGTTGCTGATCGCTGGCGGCAAGCTGATTGCCGATGGCCCGCCAGACGTGGCGATGACGCCGCAACTGCTGGCGGCGTTATTCGGCGTGCAATTGACCAGTGACGGTTGGCAACGAATAGGAAATGATTTATTCATTCCCGATGTTCGCGGTTCAGGATCACAAGACGTTGTTGATGGGCAGCGTGCTCACCCGGGTGGACCGGTTTGAGGATATCGACTTCATCTGGGAGCGGATCGATTCGCTGACTCTGCATCGCAATGGCGAATTTGACTGGCACAACCAGACCCGCATCGCCGAAGCCGGCCAGCCAGCCCAGCTCAACGCCGAACATCTGCAGGGCGATTGGCACGTGATCGGCACCGGCAACGGGCCGCGCTATCTGCAACTGGGCACCGACGAAGGCGACATGTTCAGCTTCATGATCAGCCGGGATGGGCCAGATGGCTATCGGCTCAACAAAAAGCAATGGACCTTCCAGAAAACCGGCGTGCTGGCACTGCCCGCCTGAATTGGCCCCCACCCCTTGATTGACCATTGAGCGCATGGCCAACATCGGCCATACCCGCCAACATGCCGCCAATTGGACAGCCCCTCCCCCCGTCCGCTCGCACCACGGCCACGGCCATGGCCGAACTCATCGCCGATCTGCGCGAAAAGGCGGCCCG
>NZ_JANPML010000420.1:0-1617 GCF_031422795.1 Sandarakinorhabdus sp. | reverse complement strand
CGGCGTGATGCTGAGCGGCCGGATCGACCGGCTCGACCGTGATGGCGACGGCAATCTGCGCGTGATCGATTACAAGACCGGCACGCCGCCGTCAGGCACACGGGTAAAGGCGCTGGAGGCCAACCAGCTGGCACTGGGCCTGGCGATCGCGGTGACCGGCGGTTTGCGCCGCGATGGCCAGCCGGTGCCGGGCGGAACTGCGGGGTCCATTGAATATTGGCAGCTGAAGGGCGGACGCAAGGATCAGGGCAAGCGCCACACGCCGCTGGGGAAGGGCGCCGATGTGCCAGATCATGTCACGCGGGCACTGATCCGGGCCGAGCAATTGGTGGCGCAGTATCTGCTGGCGCAGACGCCGTTTCCGGCCAAGCTGCAGCCACAGTGGGCCTGGGGTGATTTCGATCATCTCGCCCGCGTCGCCGAATGGATCAACCGGCGGGAGCGTCAGTCATGAACAGGGAGCGCACCAAGGCGCTGGAGCCGCTGAAACCGGCGCAGGCCGATGCGGCCGATCCGCAGGTTCATGCCTGGGTTGCCGCCTCCGCCGGCACCGGCAAGACGCAGGTGCTCAGCGCGCGGGTGCTGCGCCTGCTGCTGATCGGCGCGCGGCCGGATGCGATATTGTGCCTGACCTTCACCAAGCTGGCCGCAGCCGAAATGCAGAACCGGGTGATGGCGCGGCTGGCGCTGTGGGCGGGCTGCACCGATGCCGAACTGGCCCATGATCTGCAGGCCATCGGGGCGGCGACCGATGCCGAAGCGCTCACTACCGCGCGCGGGCTGTTTGCCGCCGTGCTGGAAGCGCCCGCCGGCCTTGCCATCCAGACCATCCACAGTTTTGCGCAAGGGCTGATCGCCAGCTTCCCGGTGGAAGCCGGCATCACGCCGGGGTTCCAGACCCTGGATGATCGCGCCGCCGCGCTGCTGCGCCGCCGCGTGCTCACCGATGCACTCACCGATACGGGGAACCCCGGCTTTCTGGCCGATGTCGCTGAAATCGCCATCGATGGTGGTGAAACAAGGCTGCACGCGATCATGGCGGCGCTGTCGCGCCACGGTGCGGCGCTGGCGGAATTGCGCGTTGAGGGCGTGGCGCCGCTGCTGCGCCGGGCGCTGGGGCTGGCCGATGATGACAGCGAGGCGGCGACGTTGGCAGCGGGCATCGCGGCGTTGCCGTTGCTGAAATTGCAGCAGTTCGGTCAGGCTCTGGGCCGGCAGAATGGCGTGAATGCCCAGACACTCGCCGGCAAGCTGGAGGCGTTCACGATGGCCGCTGACAAGGCCAGGCTGTGGGGCGATCTGTGGCTGATGTTCTACACGGGCGAAAACAAGCCAAGAGCATTGACCGGAATGGTGCCCAAGGCTCTCGATGACGAAAACCCCGATTGGCGGCCGTTCTGCGCTGAACTTCAGGCCCAGCTGCTGGCTATCCGCGCCGATCTCGAACGCTGGCAGATACTGGCTTTTGCTGGCCGTCACCTGCGCGTCGCGGTGCGGTTGGCGCAGGATTGGCGCAGCGCCAAGCACCGCGCCGGGGTGATCGATTATGACGACATGATCGCCGCCGCCGCCCGCCTGCTCGGCGAACCGGGCGCTGCCGATTGGGTGCGCTTCAAG
>NZ_JANPML010000419.1:0-3593 GCF_031422795.1 Sandarakinorhabdus sp. | reverse complement strand
GGCCGTCTGATCCCGGCCGGCACCGGCGCCGGCATGGGCCGTCTGCGCGTGCAGGCTGCCAGCCGCGATGCCGTGCTGCGTTCCGTGCAGCAGGCCAGTGCCAAGGCGCTGGAACAGACCGAAGGCTGATCCACAGCCCCGCGTCTGGCGGACACATGAAAGGGGCGTGGCGGGCAACCGCCGCGCCCTTTTTCTTGGTCTGCCGCAGTTGTCGGGAATGTTTACAGCGCGACACTGTCAATTGCTGTCCTGCGCCCTGCAAGTAACGGAGGTTAATGGGATTAACCTTTTGATAACCGGCATGGCACAGATCATGCAGTGTGCTTCACGTCAGGGTAGTTCTTATCGGAGACGTTCTCATGAAGACGTTGATCCTTGCCCTCGTGGCCAGCGCCGAGCTTTCTGGCACAGCCATTGCCACAACCAATGCAGGCGCGGTGCCCGCAGCTGATTCAGAATTTGTCGTGATGACCAGCACCGATCTGATGTCGCAATTGTCGGGCGCGCGATTCGGCAATGGCCGCATTGTGGTGACGGGCATCCGGCGTGATTTCGGCCCTATCAGCGGCGGCCCGTTGGCCAGCGTGCCCGAACCCGCGGCCTGGATGATGCTGATCGCTGGTTTTGGCCTGGTTGGCCTGGTTGCCCGTCGCCGCAAGACGGCGGTTTCAGCCTGAACAATTGCGAGACGGGCAGAAATGGCCTGTTGCCGCCGCCCGGTTCTGCCGGGCGGCGGTTTTGCTGATGGCCGGCTGCCATGTCTCTGCCGCGCCTTGGCCACAATGACATGCGATAAGGCCACAGAATCAGGAAATCTGCTGTGGCCACCGCTTTCAAGATGCCCGAACAGGATGAAGCAGCCCCGGCGCCGGCCCGGCCGCTGAAGATTGCGCTCTATTCGGGCAACTATAATTATGTCCGCGACGGAGCGAACCAGGCGCTGAACCGGCTGGTCGCCTATCTGGAGCGCCAGGGCTGCACAGTGCGCGTCTATTCGCCGACCAGCGACACCCCGGCCTTTGAACCGGCTGGTACGCTGGTATCGGTGCCCAGCCTGTCGATCCCTGGCCGTGATGAATATCGCGTCGCCTTGGGCCTGCCCGATCGGCTGAAGCGCGATATTCGGGCCTTTGCCCCCGATGTCATCCATCTTTCGGCGCCCGATCCGGCGGCCCATGCGCTGAAGCGGCTGGGGCGGGAGTTGCAGGTGCCAGTGGTGGCCTCGATCCACACGCGCTTTGAAACCTATCTCGAATACTATGGTCTCGGTTTTGCGCGGCCGTTGATGGAAGCCATGCTGCGGCGGTTCTATGCCGGGCTGGATGAAGTGTTTGTGACCACGCCGGGCTTTGGCACCATGATGCGCGACGCCAGGATCATAGCCAACGAACCAGCGGTGTGGAGCCGGGGTGTCGACAAGGCCCGCTTCAGTCCGCAGCGCCGCTCGCCGGAATGGCGCTGGGCGCTGGGCATTGGTGACAGCGAACCGGTGATCGGCTTTGTGGGCCGGCTGGTGCTGGAAAAGGGATTGGAAACCGTCGCGGCTGCCGTGGCCGAGCTGAAGCACCGTGGCGTCCCGCACCGGCTGGTGGTGGTGGGCGATGGCCCGGCGCGCGATCGGTTCCAGGCGCTGGCCCCCGATGCGATCTTCACCGGCTTCCTCGATGGGCTGAATCTCGCCCGCGCCTATGCCAGCATGGACATGCTGCTGAACCCGTCGACCACGGAAACCTTTGGCAATATCAACCTGGAAGCCATGGCCAGCGCCATCCCGGTGGTGGCGGCGCGGGCCAGCGGCAATGAATGCCTGGTCACCGACAGCACGACTGGCGCGCTGGTCACGCCGGGCGACATCACGGGCTATGCCGATGCCCTGCAGCGCTATTGCAGCGATCCCGTATTGCGCTCCGGCCATGGCCGGGCCGGCCTGGATGCAGCACAGGCCTTTGACTGGGACGCGATCAACGGTGCCGTGCTCAATCGCTATCGCGAACTGATTGCAACTAAACACCCGTAAGATAACGGGTTTTCTTTTCGGCGCGATGGTCTAGGCGGGTGGGGATGATCCGAGCCCTTTGCTTTTTCGCGGTTGTCGCATTGGCCGCGCCCGCCGCCGCCCAACCGGCGGCCATTTCCATCGATGCGCTCGCCGCCGAAGTGGTGTCGGGCAACCCGGAACGGCAGTTTCTCGCCCGCCAGATCAGCCTGGCGCAAACCGGCGCTGCCGCTGCTGGCCGGCTGGCCGATCCTGAAATCAGCGTCGAATTTGGCGAACGGCGCACTGAAAACCCGCTCACTGGCCAGCGCCTGGGCGACGGCCCGGCCTTTGCCGTTTCCATCCTGCAGCCGATCGAGTTCAATGGCCGGCTGCCGCTGCGGAAAGCCATCGCGCAGGGCAATGTCACGCTGGCGCGCATCGGCCTGGCCCAGTTTGACGCCACGCTCGCTGCCCGCGCCCGCACCTTGGGCTATCGCCTGTTTGCCGCGGATGCCCGCGCCGAAGCGGCCGCACAGGTGGCAGGTCGGATGCGGGCGCTGGCCGCCGTATTGGTGGCGCGCGATCCGGCCGGGCCGGCGCCGGCGGTGGAGGCTGCCGTGCTGGAAGCCGCCGCCATCACCGCCGAACGCACCGCCGCCGAAGCGCAGGCTGCCTATAATACCGCGCTTTATGAACTGAACGGCCTGCGCGGACAGGCGTTCCCGGCCAGAGTGCGTATCCTGCGCCCGCCGCCCGCGCCGCCGCTGCTGCCCGATGTGGCAGTGCTGGCCGAACAGGTGGAGGCCGGCAATTTCGAATTGCTTGCCCTGAAGGCGCAGTTGCAACAGCAGGGTCTGGGCGTGCGGCTGGCGGAAAAGGGCCGGGTGGGTGCGCTCAGCATCGGGCCGTTCCTCAGCCGCGATCGCGGTGACGTGAAGGACAGGCAAGTGGGCCTGCGCGCCACCACCACCTTGCCGCTGTGGAACCGGCAGGAAGGCGATGTTGCTGCTGCCGAAAGCCGGGCGGCGCAGGGCGACGCGGCGTTGATCGCGGCGCGGCGGCGGCTGTTGGCGGGGCTTTATGGCGATGCCGCGCTGTATCGCGCCCGCTCTCAAGCACTGGCGAAATGGCCGGCCGATGCGCCGCAGCGCCTTGCCGCGGCGGCGGCCGAGGCCGAACGCGCCTGGCGGCTGGGCGCGGTGCCGCTGGCGACGTTTGTGCAGATGCAGACTGGCTGGCTCGATGCGCTGGCCGCCGTGCTCGATACGCGTGCCGGCCTGTGGGAAACGCGGGAGAATATCCGCGTGGCGACCGGGGGCGGCGCACAGCCGTGATCGCTGCGCTGATTTCCACCAGCGCTCGCCATCGCGGCGGCGTGCTGCTGGCGGCGCTGATCGCGGCGGCTATTGGCCTGTATCACCTTGCCACCCTGCCCATTGATGCCATCCCGGATGTGACCGGCGTGCAGGTGCAGGTGAACACCGCCGTGCCCGGCCTTGCTGCCGAGGAGATCGAGACGCGAGTGACGGTGCCGATCGAGCGGCTGATGGGCGGCCAGCCCGGCCTCAGCGGGTTCCGCTCGCTCACCCGTTCCGGCCTGTCGCAGGTCACGCTG
>NZ_JANPML010000418.1:0-1860 GCF_031422795.1 Sandarakinorhabdus sp. | reverse complement strand
CTTGCCGCTGTAAACCGGGTCGAGCAAAATGCCTTCCTGCGCTGCCAGCAGCCGCACCGCCTCCACCATCTCGCGGGTTGGCAGCGAATAACCGGGGCCGACCCAATCCGCCAGCGCCACGATGTCGGCGGCCTGCGGCTGCGGCGTGCCCATCAGATCGGCGGTCGCCTGCGCCAGCTTCAGCACATTGGCTTCCTGTTCAGCTTGGCGACGGCGCACGTTGATGCCGGTGACCGGGATGCCGGCGTTCAGCGCGACGAGCCCGGCGATCAACCCGCTGTGGGTGCCGGCACTGCCGGATGCCACGACAATGCGATCAAAGGCGACGCCCATCTCGAACGCCTGGTCCATGATTTCCTGCGCGCAGGCGGCATAGCCCAGCGCACCCAGCGGCGAGGAACCACCGCCAACGATGATATAAGGATGGCCGCCTGCCGCCTTCACGGCGGCAGCCTCCTCGGCCATTTCAGCGGCCAGATCGGCGCCGGCCTTGACCATGCGGACGCTGGCAGCGCCCATCAGATCAAACAGCAGATTATTGCCCAGTGCTTCCGCGCTGAAACTGCCCGGCACCCGCTCTTCAATCACCAGCCGGCACGCCAGCCCTTCCTTGGCGGCGGCGGCCAGCGTCAGCCGGCAATGGTTGGATTGCGGCGCGCCCACGGTGATCAACGTATCGGCGCCCTGGGCCAGCGCATCGGCGATCAGGAATTCCAACTTGCGCGTCTTGTTGCCGCCGCCGGCCAGGCCGAGCAGATCGTCACGCTTGATCCACAATTCCGGGCCGCCGATAGCCGCCGAAAGGCGCGGCATTGGCTCCAGCGGGGTGTGTCCGGGGGTGTAGCGGCGACGGGGGAAGCGAGCGAGGTTCATGGCCGTCCCCGTGGCACGAAGCCACCGCCTGCGCAACTGGCCGCCGCAAGTCCGCAGGCTTGTTGGTTCATCTAGATTAGTATAATATTAAGAAATGCTGTTCCTGGTTCAGCAGGTGTGGCAATTTCATGGGGGAACTTGCGATGCGGAATTTGATCCTGATTGCGGCACTGCTGGCATCAACGCCGGCGCTTGCCATCACCGCCAACAGCGGTACCGTCAACGCCGGAGCGCAAGTCACCGTTGGAACGGCAGTCAATTCCAACTCCGACACCGACACTGGCCCGGGTGCGCCGGCCTCACTCAATGCATCGGCTTCTGCATCTTTGACAGATGACCAGGCCCTGGTTTCAGCCTCCAACAGTATCGTTGCAACCTGGGCATCCGCCACTCAGGGCAATGCCAATATGGGCTGGGGCTGGAATGCAGTGAACCCCGGCAGCACTAGTGCCACGGAGGTCAATACCAACCTGGCACCCACGAACTGGGAATATAACTTCACCACCGGTGCCAACGCCGCGACCTTCAACGGTCGGTGGACCCTGAATGTCGGCTTCGAAATCGGCAGCACCTTCGGCATCCAGGGTGTTTATGGCAGCGGCGGTTTGCCGTTCAATGTCACCCCGTTTCTGATCGAGCCCGTCAATGGCACCGGCAGCTTCAGCGTGGCGCTGAACCCCAACACCAGCTACACGTTCGGCTTCTTCAATTTTGGCAATCTCAGCAACACCGGTGGCGGCCTCAACAGCAACGCCTTCGCCAACTTCGATCTGGATTGGAACATCACCGAACGCGGCGTTCCCGAACCGTCGAGCTGGGCCATGCTGATCGCCGGCTTTGGCCTGGTCGGCGCTGCCGCCCGCCGCCGCCGCGCCGTCACTGCCTGAACCCAGGCCGGGATCGAAAGACACGCAGGGCCGCTCCATTCGGGGCGGCCCTTTTCGTTGCGGCACCGATTTGCCCTTCAGGTTCGCGATGCCATTTTCG
>NZ_JANPML010000417.1:0-1833 GCF_031422795.1 Sandarakinorhabdus sp. | reverse complement strand
TCGTCGCCTGCTGCACATCGATCTGGGCGATCAGGCCAGCGTGCGCCGCTTTGCCGATGAATTCCATGGCATGGGCCTGGCGCTCGATGCGCTGCTGCTCAACGCCGCCGTCTATCTGCCGCGCCTCGAAACGCCGATGCGCTCTCCGCAAGGTTATGAAATCAGCGTCGCCACCAATTATTTCGGTCACTTCCTGCTCGCCCATCTGCTGCTGGACGATTTGAAGAAAGCCAAAGGCCGGCTGCAATCGCCGCCGCGGCTGATCACGCTGGGCACGGTCACCGCCAACAGCGAGGAATTCGGCGGCAAGGTGCCAATCCCGGCGCCGGCCGAACTCGGCGATCTGGCCGGGCTGGAAGCCGGCTTCAAGGCGCCCATCGCCATGATCGACGGCAAGCCGTTCAAGCCCGGCAAGGCCTATAAAGACAGCAAGCTGGCCTGCATGATCATGAGCCGCGAATTCCAGAAACGCTGGGGCGACACCGGCATCGTGTTCAACACGCTCTACCCCGGCTGCGTCGCCGATACCGCCCTGTTCCGTGAGACACCGCCAGCCTTCCAGAAAATCTTCCCCTGGTTCCAGAAGAACATCACCAAAGGCTATGTGAGCCAGCCGCTGGCCGGCGACCGCACCGCACAAGTGATCGCCGATCCGGCCTTCGCCAGCCAATCCGGCGTGCACTGGAGCTGGGGCAACCGCCAGAAACAAGGCCGCCGGCCCTTTGCCCAACCACTATCGGCGCGCGGCACCAATGAGGCGCGGAACGAACGGCTGTGGGACTTGACGATGAAGGCAGTGGGGCTGACCTGAGCGAAGATTGGACAAGCAACAGGGCCTCCGGCGAGCAGGGCCTGAGGCCCTGCACCCACTTTCGTTTTCGGGCGCACTGTTCGGAAAGGGGGTCCGCTAGCGAGCTGATCCCGTTATTACAAGTGCGCTGCCCCGCTCCGTAAAACTGTATTGAACAGTTATCAGTTAAAGCCAGACGGCCAACAGCTCGTAAGCTTGGCCCCGCTCAACGAGGAAGAGCTATCTGAGTTTGAAAATGATCGAAAACCAAACTGGACTGTTGAGCCTGTCCATGCGAGCTTCGGCCAGTAGGGAGTATCTATGTCGCGTGGCAGCTATTTCGGTGGGTCGACCGTCATCCATCCAGGATCAGGCTGGTTTGGCAACGGCGGGCCGTGTGGCCCGTCGACCACGAAAAAGAAAAAGCCGCAAAAGACGGGCAATGCGAAGAATTTGGTTACCAAGGCGGCAGTCAAAGCCCAATCGGCTAACAAGAAGACATTGCGTAGCTTGAGCCCAAAGCCGGAAGATCCCAATCTGGTGGCCAAACGCCTCAGCCGCCACATGAAGGGCGTTGAGGTACGCATTAGGAAGAGCACGGGTGAAGAGATCGTGCGTAACGTCAAGCCGAAACCGACGCTGGCCGGGCGCGCTCGTCTTAGCCTGAAATCAAAGCTGCTCGATTAGCGCCAAAAATTTATCGCGAGAACGTGTAACGTTCAGGCGCTTGCAGTGCAAAGAATTGGCCAAGCTGTAAGCCGGTCCAAGGTTCCCATATACGAATGGGTGCAGGGGATCGGCCTCTGCCGACCGGAGGCACACCATGTTTACCTTTGACCCCACTCTTTTCGTGTTATCCGCCTGACCGCAGGAGCCGCTGCTCCAAGAGCGTCTGCATGTCGCGGCGGCCGTCGGCGATCAGTAGGATAATCACGGTCTTTTCGCTGGTGCGATAGATGATGCGCCACGGTTTGGCGCTGAGTTGGCGGAAGCTGCTGATGCCGAGGGCGTCCAACTCACGCGGCACCGCGCCACGCTCCGGA
>NZ_JANPML010000416.1:0-2104 GCF_031422795.1 Sandarakinorhabdus sp. | reverse complement strand
TTGGGGCACGGTTTCGAAAATCGGCCAGTTCCTCGATCCGATTGCCGACAAGATCATGGTCGCCGCCACCATCCTGATGCTGGTCGATGCGCAGATCCTGCACGGCTGGAGCGTGATCGCCGGCCTGATCATCCTGCTGCGGGAAATGTTCGTTTCGGGCCTGCGCGAATATCTGGCCGGGCTGCAGGTATCGGTGCCGGTCAGCCAGCTCGCCAAATGGAAAACGACGGCGCAACTGGTGGCGCTGGGCGCGTTGATCCTCGTGGGTGCGGTGCCGATCCTGCCATGGCTGCCGGCGGAGATTGTCGGCCTCGTTACGCTGTGGATCGCCGCCATCCTCACGCTGATCACCGGCTACGATTATCTGCGCGTCGGCCTGAAGCATATGTGATGGTCACGCTGGTCTATTTTGCCTGGGTCCGCGAAATGATCGGCGCCGACAGCGAAACGCTGGCCCTGCCCGCCGAAATTTCCACGGTTGCTGCCCTGCTCGATTGGCTCGCCACCCGCAGCCCCGGCCACGCCGCCGCGCTGGCGGATCGCAGCTGCATCCGGGTGGCGGTGGATCAGGATTTCGCCACCCCCACCACGCCGCTGGGCAACCCGCGCGAAATCGCCATCTTCCCGCCGGTGACGGGCGGATGATTGCCGCCCGCCTGCAAACCGAACCCTTCGATGCAGCCGCCGAACAGGCCGCGCTCATCAGCGCCCGCACCGATCTGGGCGCCGCCGTGCAGTTCACCGGGCTGGTGCGCGCCGATGACGGCCTCGTCGCCCTCACCCTTGAACACTACCCGGCAATGACGCTGGCGCAGATGCAGGCCATCGCCGCCGATGCCGCCGCCCGCTGGCCCGACACCATCGGCACCATCATCCACCGCCACGGCCGGCTGTTGCCCGGCGAACCCATTGTCCTCGTCACCACCGCCTCCCCCCACCGCGCCCACGCCTTTGCCGCGGCCAGCTTCCTGATGGACTGGCTGAAAACCAAAGCGCCGTTCTGGAAGCGCGAAGAATGGGCCGATGGCAGCAGCCGCTGGGTGGAAGCAAAGACGAGTGACAATCATGCCGCGGAGCAGTGGCTGGCCCCGTAACCGCGGCACTGCGCCATAGAGTCCATCGACGCCGCCTTTACGTTGCGATAACACACCCTCGGCGCATTGCGGGGGCAATTTTGAACGACATTTTCCTGTCCTACAGTCGCGAAGATCAGGCGCGGGCGAAATTCTTTGCAGACGGCTTTGAGGCGAATGGCTTCACGGTTTGGTGGGATGTCGGCCT
This sequence comes from Sandarakinorhabdus sp., assembly GCF_031422795.1. Lineage (GTDB taxonomy): Bacteria > Pseudomonadota > Alphaproteobacteria > Sphingomonadales > Sphingomonadaceae > Sandarakinorhabdus. The sequence continues at coordinate 823 of NZ_JANPML010000416.1, read as the reverse complement.
ACGCACGGGGGAGGCCTATGATCAGGTCACCGAAAATGCCCTGAAGACGGCTAAGGCCGTTGTGGTGCTGTGGTCGAGGAAGTCGGTGGAAAGCCGCTGGGTCCGTGCCGAAGCCACACTGGCCGACCGCAACAAGACCCTTGTGCCCTGCATGATCGAAGCGTGCGACCGCCCGATCATGTTCGAACTCACCCAGACGGCCGATCTTTCGCACTGGCGGGGCGACACGAACGACGTTGCGTGGCAGGCGTTTCTCGGCGATGTCCGGCGGTTTGTCGGGCGCGAAGTTGTTGACGCTCCGATCATCGAGACCCCCGAACCAGCCCCCGCCAAACCTGGCGAGCGCGGCAGGGCGCCATCGTTAGCAGTGCTGCCGTTCACCAATCGCTCAGGCCTCGCGGAAGACGAGGTGTTCGCTTTCGGGATGGTCGAGGATCTGATCGATGCTCTGTCGCAGGGGGTCAATGTTCGGGTGATTTCGAGTTCCACGACCGCGCGGTTTCGCAATGGGGCGATGCCCGACGTAGGGGCATTGGGACGTGAATTTGGAGTGCGATATCTGCTCGAAGGCAATGTCCGCCGCACGGATGCGCACTTGCGGGTGACGGCACAGCTGGTCGAGGCGGCCAGCGGAGAAATCCTCTGGACGCAAAAGTTCGACCGGCCGCTCGCCGATCTTGCAGCGTTGCAGGAGGAACTGATCGAAGAGCTCTCCGCAAATCTCGGCACCCAGTTCTGGCGCGCCGAAATGGAGCAGGCGCTCAGGAAGCCGGGCGATCACACCGCGTGGGAATGCACCATGCGTTCGCTAGCGGCGGTCCGG
>NZ_JANPML010000415.1:0-7049 GCF_031422795.1 Sandarakinorhabdus sp. | reverse complement strand
GGTAAGGCTATCCATTTCCATATCGCCGGCAAAGCTGGTGGCTTCGGTCAGCGGCGCCTTCTTCAGGTTCAGCGGCTCGATCAGTTCGAGAATGCGGGCATAAACAGTGTCGCGATCTGGGGCACGGTCGATCATGGTTGTTCCAATTAAGGGATGCTTGCGCCCTTTGCCCTGACATCATGGCCAAATTGCGGAGCCCCGGCTTTGGTGCCAGTATGTGACACATGGATGACATCACCGACACGGACACCGACACGGGCAGGGGCACGGGCACGGGCATCGAAGCGTCGCAAGAGAGCATGGCGGCCAAGCGCCGCGGCCACGACCCGAATCCCAGTCATGCCAATGCCATCCACCTGATCCGCACCATGCAGCAGCACCATGTCACGCTGTCGGCGATGGCCGATCAAAAGGCGAGCATCATCATCGGCGTCAATTCGGTGATCTTTGCGCTGGTGGTGAAGGAAGCCGCCACCAACCCGGCGCTGCTGGTGCTGGCGGCGTCATCTGGGCTGGCCGCCGTGCTGTGCATGCTGGCGGTGCTGCCGGCGCTGGGCAACACCAAAGCACCGCAGCAACCGCCCAACCTGCTGTTCTTTGCCGGCTTCACCCGGTTGAGCGAGGCGGACTGGATCAACTGGCTGGAGCATGTCAACGCGGATGATCATGCCATTCAGCAGGCGATGGCGCGTGATGTCTATCAACTGGGCCAGGTGCTGGCGAACAAGAAGTATAAATATCTCGGCTGGGGCTATCGGGTGTTCATCGGCGGCCTGATCACCACGCTGGCGGTGTACTTGCTGCAGACGGCCCTTGGATCATAAGCCGCCGCTCCAGCCAGGCGCTACAGCCAGCCTCTGGCCCGATAGTCGCGCACCGTATCGGCCATGCCTTCATCGAGACCGATCTGCGGCTGCCAGATTCCGGCGAGCCGCGCGTTGCCGCCGCGTGCCACCCAATCGGGATGGGCAAGATAAAATGCGCGGTCGCGGCTGAGCGTGGGCAAAGTGCCGCGCAGGCTGGCGATCAGCGTGGCTATGCCGGCGGCGCGGCCCAGCAGGCGGTTGCTGATCGGGATCATGCGAATTTTTGAACGGCCAAGCGCGCGGCCGATGGCGGCAGCGTGATCGGCGTGAACATAGCCTTCTGGGGCATACCCGCCCGAACCATCGTCGATTTCGAGGATTTCCCGGGACGGTCCGCCGCTCGCCAGTGCCAGCAGCGCGCGCGCCAGATCGTCGACATGGATCAGGCTGATGCGGGCACCGGGCCGGCCCGGCGCCAGGCCCAGGCCAAAGCGCGCCAGGCGGAACAGGTCGCGCATCTCGCTGTCGCCGGGGCCATAGACGCCGGGCGGGCGCACGATGATCCAGTCGAACGGGCTGGCGCTGACCAGAGCATCGCCTTGCGCCTTTGATGCGCCATACATCGACAGTTCGGGCACACGGGCCGCCAGGCTGGAAACGTGGACGAAACGCGGCACGCCGGCAGCGGTCGCGGCGGCCAGCATATTGGCGGTGCCGGTGACATTGCCGGCGATGAAGCCGGCTTCATCAGCCGCATTCACCACGCCGGCAATGTGCAGCACAGCCGCCGCGCCATCACACAGTCGGGCCAGAGCGTGGGTGTCGGTCAGGTCGCCCAGCACCCATTCGACGCCGGGCTGCGGCGGCTGCGGGCGGCGGGTGAGGGCGCGGACGGGGCGACTCGCGAGCGCCAGCACGCGGCGGCCGACGAAGCCGGTGGCGCCAGTGACGGCGAGGGGGGGAAGGTCAGGGTTCATGGGGTTTGGGGGCGGCGCGGGTCGCGGCAACGCCGCGCTCTGACGTCAGGCGGGTTACGCTTGGGCGCCGATGCGCCCGCGCGTATCCGCTGGCCGCGTTATGCCGCTATTTCAAACGGCTGGATCTCGCCCGACAGATACTGCAACCGCGCCTTGGACCGGCTGAGCTTGCCCGACGACGTGCGCGGCAAGGTACGCGGCGGCACCAGTTCGACAACGCAGCTCATGCCGGTGATGGCCTTCACCTTGGTCTTGATGGCGTCGCGCAGCTTGATGCGTTCATCATTGTCGCTGGTGCGGCACTGCACCAGCACCGCCGGGGCTTCCTCGCCAGACGGGGTGGTGACCGAGAAGGCGGCAATGTCGCCCGCCTTGAAACCGGGCAGCTGCTCGATCGCCCATTCGATGTCCTGCGGCCAATGATTCTTGCCGTTGATGATGATCATGTCCTTGGCGCGGCCAACGATATAGAGCGAGCCGTCCTTCATGTAGGCCATGTCGCCGGTGTCGAGCCAACCGTCCTTCATGCAGGCCGCCGTGGCTTCGGGGTCGCGGAAATAGCCGGCCATTAGCCCCAAGCCCTTCACGAACACGCGGCCAATCTTGCGGTCGGGCAACAGCTTGCCGTTTTCGTCGCGCACTTCGATGGTCAGGCCGGGCACGGCCTTGCCGCAATTGACGATGGCGCGATAGCGGGTGGGCAGGCGACGATCAGCGCGGGCATCGGCGCTGGCGCCCGACAGGGTGCGCTCGTCGATCAGGTCGCACTGGATGCCTTCGCCCACCGGCATGATGGTCACGGCCAGCGTTGCTTCGGCAAGACCATAGCTCGGCAGGAAAGCGCTGGCCTTGAAACCGGCCGGCGCGAAGGTATCGACGAAGGCCTGCATCACTTCCGGGCGGATCATGTCGGCGCCGTTGCCGGCGACGCGCCAGCGCGACAGGTCGTAACGTTCGGCCACCGGGATCGACGGCGAGATGCGGCGGGCGCAGATATCGTAGCCAAAGGTGGGCGAATAGCTGAGCGAGGCATCCGAGTTGCGGCTGATCAGCGTGAGCCACGACAGCGGCCGGCGGGCGAAATCTTCGGTAGCAAGATAATCGACCGAAACCTGGTTGGACATCGGCGCGAGCATGCAGCCAACCAGGCCCATGTCGTGATACCAGGGCAGCCAGCTCACCACCCGATCACCCTGTGCGGCGTGGGTGCAGCTGGCATGCGCGGCCAGATTGGCCAACAGCGCTTCATGGGTGACGGCAACGCCGTGCGGGAAGCGGGTCGAACCCGACGAATATTGCAGATAGGCGATTTCGGTGGGCTTGGCTTGCGGCAGCGCGGCGTCGGGCGCTTCACCGGCGAACCACATATCCCAATCATGGGCGGCACACAGCCCAGTGGCGGCATCTTTCACGATATCGTGCAGGCCGGGCGGCGACAGCAGCATCAGCGGATCGCAGCTGTTCAGCTGCACGCGGATCTGATCCACGTACGCCTCGCGGCCACCAAAGCTGGTCGGCAGCGGCAGCGGCACCGGCAGCGCGCCGGCATAGATGGCACCAAAAAAGGCAGCGGCAAAACCCGCGCCGGTTTCGGCGATCAGGGCAATACGGTCACCGGGCTGCACGCCTTCGGCGATGAAGTGCATGGCGTGGCGGCGAGCATCGGCGGCCAGCTCGCGATAGGGGTAAGCGCGCACCAGATCGGCGCGGGCATCGTGGAAATTGAAGCCTTTTTCACCCTGGGCAGCATAGTCCAGCGCATCGGCCAGCGTGGCGAAATTCGATCGGCGCTGCGGCAACGCATCGCTGGTGGCGGTGGGTTCCAGCGTTGGCGCTGCTTTGCCTGTTGGCAGCGTTGGCGCTGCAGCGGCCTGCACAGTATCGGCCATCGGTTTCTCCCTTGCCGCAACGCTGCGGCCCGACCTGGCCAGCGCTGCATGTTATTTTTCTTCCACATTGCCCTTGCACGCAGGGGCGTTCAAATTCCGGCCCGAAAGTGGCAGGAAAGTGGCATGGTTGATGAAATGAAAGGAAAAGGCCGCCCAAGGCGCGGTGACGAACGCCGGGTGCCGCCGCCGCTGGACGAGGCAAAGCTGCGCGATCTGGCCCTGCACTATGCCGCGCGTTTTTCCACCACCCGGCTGAAATTGCTGCGTTATCTGGGCCGCAAGCTGAAGGAGCGCGGCTGGGCCGGGGCGCAGCCAGCCGATGTGGACGCGTTGGCGGATCGGCTGGCCGAGCTGGGCTATGTCAACGATGCGGCCTTTGCGGCGATGAAAAGTCGGGCGATGGCCGCGCGCGGGCTCGGTCAGCGCCGGGTGACCGAAGCGCTGGCCGCCGCAGGAGTCGCGGCCGATGACCGCGGCGAAGCGCCCGATGAGCAGGCGGCGCTGGCCACGGCGCTGGCCTTTGCCCGGCGCAAGCGGCTGGGGCCCTTTGCGAAGGCGGCCAGCGATGATCCGGCCAGCCGACAGAAGGCCTTTGCCGCCATGCTGCGCGCCGGCCATGCCATGGCCGTGACGCGCGCCATCCTGGCGGCGCGCAGTATCGAAGAAGCCGAGATGTTGCTGGGTAGCGACTGATCAGCGATTGATCAGGGGACCAGCTTGCGGCTGCCGCCGAGCTTGACCGTCGATGGACGGTGAGGCGCAAAAAACTCTTGTTGCGACTAATTATCATTATTGCATGCACCGGATGCGCCGGCTAAAGCGATTGAGAATGAATTGCAACAAGAAGGTGGCGTTGATGGTCAATCGCGGATTTCAGGTGCGTCGTGCGCTGGAGCGGACACTGTGGCTGACCACGCTGCCGCTGCTGCTGGCCGCCCCGGCGCTGGCGGCGCCTGCTGCCGAATCTGTGACCGCGCTTGCCGATGCCGGCGAAGCTGCAGCACCCAATGAAATCATCGTGGTTGGCGATCCCATCCGCGCCGGCAAGATCGCCGGTTCGGCGGCGCTGGTCAGCGAGACCGACTTGAAGCGCAGCCGGGTGTTCACCGTCAACGACGCGCTGCGCCAGGTGGCCGGCGTGTTCCCGCGCGACGAGGAAGGCGCCGGCGCCCGCCCCAATATCGGCATCCGCGGCCTCAATCCCATCCGGTCGACCAAGGTGCTGCTGCTCGAAGACGGCGTGCCGCTGGGTTTTGCGCCTTATGGTGACAACAGCGCCTATTATCACCCGCCGATCGAGCGGTTCAGCCGGCTGGAGGTGCTGAAAGGTGCCGGGCAAGTGCGCTTTGGCCCGCAGACCATTGGTGGCGTCATCAACTACATCACGCCTGATGCGCCCGAAAAGCTCACGGCGCGCTTCACGGGCAGCGTTGGCAACCGCGACACGCTGGGCCTTGATGGCCTGATCGGTGGCCGGGCGCTGGGCGGCGGCCTGCTGCTGCACGTCAATCACAAGCAGACCGACGGCAACCGCGACAACCAGCATCTGCGCTTCACCGATATCTTCCTGAAGGGCAGCTGGGATCTGGGCCCGGATCACGGCATTACCCTGAAGCTGTCGCGTTTCAGTGAAGACAGCCAGATCAGTTATTCCGGCCTGACTCGCGCCGAATTCGCCGCCAATCCGCGCGGCAATGTGTTTGTGAACGACAATTTCCAGGCCGAACGGTTGAGCGCCGCGCTGGCGCACCGCTGGAACCTCACCGATGGCGTCACCCTGCGCACCACCGGCTATTATCATTATTTCACGCGCGATTGGTGGCGCCAGTCGTCAAACAGTGGCCAGCGGCCCAATGATGCCAGCGATCCGGGCTGCGGCAGCTTGGCCAATCTGAACAGCAATTGCGGCAACGAAGGCCGGCTGCGCGATTACGATACCTGGGGTGCTGAAACCCGGCTCAGCCTCGATCATGATCTGATCGGGCTTGGCATCGGCGGCGAAACCGAACTGGGCATCCGTTTCCACGAAGAACGCCAGCGCCGCCGCCAGCTGAACGGCGATACGCCCACCGCGCGCACCGCCGGCACTGGCGTGAACGCCGGCCTGCGCGAGAACAACCAGCGCGATGCGTCGGCGTTTGCCGCCTTCATCCAGTCGCGGCTGGAATTTGGCCCGCTGGCCATCATCCCCGGCCTGCGCGCCGAGTTCATCGAATATGAACGCCGCAACCTGCCGGTCGATGTGCTGGTCAGTGGCCGCCCTTCAGGCACGCTCACCACGGCGACCCGCAACAACGCCAGCCTCGACAAATTGCTGCCCGGCATCGGCGCGACACTCACCATCACGCCCGACGTGGTGCTTTATGGCGGCGTGCATCGCGGCTTTGCGCCGCCGCGCGTGGAAGACATCATCACGTCGGCCGGCGGCTCGGTTGATCTTGATGCGGAACAGAGCTGGAATTGGGAAGCCGGCCTGCGCGGCAGCATCGTCGAGGGCCTGAAGGGCGATGCCACCTTCTTCGTCATGGATTTCTCCAACCAGATCATCTCGCAATCGGTCGCTGGCGGCATCGGCACCACGCTCACCTCTGCCGGCCGCACCTTGCACCGCGGCGGCGAAGTCTCGCTGACCCTGTCGAGCCGCGATGGCGGCTGGACCGATGCCGAAACCGACGTGTTTGCCCGCGTCTCGGCCACCTGGGTGCCAACCGCCCGCTTCAGCAGCACCCGCATCGCGACGCTGCCCTGCTTCGATGGCGCCACCGCCGGCACCGTGTTTGCCACCGGCAGCGGCCCGGCGCCGTGCGGTGTCGCCCGCGATGTGCGCGGCAACCGCCTGCCCTACAGCCCGGAATGGCTGATCAACGCGGCTGTGGGCGTCGAACACAAGGGCTTCACCGGCCAGGTCGAACTGGTCGGCCAATCCAGCCTGTTCGGCGATGATGTGAACCTGATCCCGGTCACGCCCGAGGGTCAGCGCGGCCGCATTGGCGGCTGGGCCCAGGTCAATGTCGCCGTCTCCTACGGCCCGCCGCAGGGCCATTGGGAAGTGTTCGTATCGGCGCGCAACCTGTTTGACCGGCTCTATGTCGTGGACCGCGCCCGCGGCGTGCTGCCCGGCCAGCCGTTCATGCTGCAGGGCGGGGTGACCATCCGCTATTGATGCGAGTCGGATTGGCATGAGCGGAGTGGACCTATCCAAGTCTTCGTGAAGGAAGAGGGCCTCCGGCGGGCAGGGCCTGAGGCCCTGCACCCACTTTCATAAAAGGCCGCGCCAAGCGACGACTGATGCGCCTATGTCATTGTAAAACAAAAGGGTGCAGGCCTCAGGCCTGCCCGCCGGAGGCCTCCCCTTCCTGATTCTTCAGGCGGTGTCA
>NZ_JANPML010000414.1:0-4951 GCF_031422795.1 Sandarakinorhabdus sp. | reverse complement strand
GAATTGCCCTTTGGCGCGCGCGTGACCGGGGTGATCGAGGCGGATTTCCTGGTGCTGGCCGGCGGTGGCCGTGTGCATCGCCGCCATGTCGAGCACGCGCCGGCCAATCGTTTCGCCGCCGCCGCGCTGTTTGCCGATGCGCCCTATCTGTGGGGCGGGCGCACGCCGGCTGGCGTTGATTGTTCCGGGCTGGTGCAGCAGGCACTGAGCGCGGAAGGCATTTCGCTGCGGCGCGACACTGATTTGCAGGTGGCCGACGGGGAAGCGGTGAAATTCGCCGCGCGCGAACCCGGCGACCTGGTGTTCTTCCCCGGCCATGTCGGGCTGTTGCTGGACGGCGACCAGCTTTGCCACGCCAACGCACACTGGATGAAGGTGGTGACGGAGCCGCTGGCCGATGTGATCAAGCGGGCAGGCGCTGAGCCGGTGGTGCGGCGTTACCAATAACCCCTCTCCCATTTGGGGAGAGGGAGGGGCCCGCCGCGTAGCGGTGGGAGGGTGAGGGTCCGGTTCCGCAAGCCCTCACCCCGCCGCGGTAGACCTTCGGTCGCCTTCGGCTCGCGCGAGTCGACCCACACCCGCAGGGGGAGAGGGGAAGCGCTTACGGCTTCATGAACTTCAGCGTCATGCGATCCGATTCGCCGACGGCGGCATATTTGGCCTTGTCTGTTTCGCCTTCGGCAAAGTTCGGCGGCAGGGTCCACACGCCCTTGGGATAATTGGCCTTGTCCTTCGGATTGGCGTTCACCGCCGATTCGCCGACCAACTTGAAGCCGGCCTTTGCAGCCAGCATCTTCACATAGGAAACCTTCATGTAGCCGCTGGTCTTCATGTCGGCATCAGGGCGCGATTCCGGCAGGCGGTGTTCGACCACGCCCAGCGTGCCGCCCGGCTTCAGCGCCTTGAAGAAAGCGTTGAACGCCTCCTGATCAAAGCTGGACATGTGCCAGTTGTGGACGTTGCGGAAGGTGAGCACGACATCGGCCGAACCGGGTTCGACGATATCGGCGACGCCCCCCTCTGCAGTTTTCCCGAACATGCCGATGCCGATGTCACCATAAATGGCCTTGTCACCAAATTTGGTCTTGAAATTCTCGACGCTCTTGGCGGCGTTCACCGAAGCGAGCGGGTTGGCGAGGCCGGCGACATATTTGCCGTTGCCCTTCATCGCCGGGGCAAGGATTTCGGTGTACCAGCCGCCGCCGGGCGAGATTTCGACCACGGTCTGGCCTGGCTTCACGCCAAGGAACTTCAGGGTTTGCGCCGGGTGGCGATAAGCGTCGCGGGCCTTGTTGGCCGGGCTGCGCCAGGCACCGCCAACAGCGGCATCAAACGGACCAGCGGCAATGGCAGGGGCAGCGATAGCGGCGACGGCAAGAGCCGAAGCAAGAGCGATACGGCGGATCATGGTGGTCTCCGTTGCAGTGATGCACTCACGTAAAACAGCTGCGCATCCCCTGCAAGGCGAGAGATTGCCTTAGCCTGAACGGCCTGCCAAAGCGCCGGCAATGGATGCTGAATCGACAGGGATCTTGCTGGCCGCCGGCGCGATTGTGGCGGTGATCGGCGCACTCGGCGGCGTGGCGCGCCGCAAGGCACCCCTGGCCTGGCACGCGCATGTGCCGTGGGATGGCCTGGCGTTTCTGGGAGTCGCCGGCGTGCTGCTTGCCGCCGTGCACCTGTACACGCTGCTGCGGACGGCCTGATAGCAAGTCCCAGCGACGATGGCCTTTTCGCGAATTTCAATTGGCATGGGCTAAAGAACAAGGAATCAGAGCCTCCGGCGGGCAGGCCTGAGGCCTGCACCCATTTTTTCTGTTGCCCGTAGTGCCCAACCGTCGTCGCCGGGCGCGCGCCAACGAAAGTGGGTCCAAGGGCTCAGCCCCTGGCCGCCGGAGGCCACTTCCTGACCGGTTCCGGCCAGCCTGATTCAAGCCGGCATGAACGGTGCGGCGATTTCTGGCCGCACGCGCGTCAGCCGGCCTGTTGAACGATCGATCAACGCCCAGGTGGTGACCGCTTTCACCCGCACCGCGCCATCGGGACCGCAGATTTCGACATGGCGATCAAAGCGCGCGCCCTTGGGTTCACCCACCCAGGTGGTGAGCGTCACGGTCTCGCCGTCCAGCGTCTGGCGAAGATAGTCGATCTCATGCCGGGTCACGACCCAGACATAGGCATCGCGGTGTTCGGGCGGGGCGACCGCGCTCCAGTGCGCCGTCGCCACGTCCTGAATCCATTTCAGATAGACCGCGTTGTTGACGTGGCCCAGTTCATCGATGTCGGCCGCCTGCGCGGTGACCGAAAGGGCGTAACTGGGCTGGCCGGGCGGTGCTGGCATCAGTCCTTCAGACTGAACTGATTGAGGATGAAGGCATATTCCTCCGACAGCTCCTCCAGCGCGGCAAAGCGCCCGGATTTGCCGCCGTGGCCAGCGCCCATGTTGGTCTTGAAGATCAGCACATTCTTGTCGGTCTTCAGGTCGCGCAGCTTGGCCACCCATTTCGCCGGTTCCCAATAGGTGACGCGCGGATCGTTCAGCCCGGCCGTGACCATCAGCGGCGGATAGGCTTGTGCTGTCACCTGATCATAGGGCGAATAGGCGCGGATCAGCTCGAAATCGGCCTTGCTGGTGATCGGGTTGCCCCATTCCGGCCATTCGCCGGGCGTGAGTGGCAGGCTTTCATCCAGCATGGTGTTGAGCACGTCGACGAAAGGCACATGCGCCACGACAGCGCGGAACTGTTCGGGGGCCTGGTTGACGATGGCGCCCATCAGCTCACCGCCGGCCGAACCGCCGCTGGCCGAGATCATGCCCGGCGCCGCCCAGCCGACCGTGACCAAACCCTTGGCCACATCAACGAAATCGTTGAACGTGTTGGTGCGCTTGGCCAGCTTGCCATCCAGATACCATTGGTAGCCCAGATCATCGCCGCCGCGGATCTGGGCGATGGCATAGGCCATGCCGCGATCCAGCAGGCTGAGCCGGTTGGCCGAAAAGCCGGGCATCGAGGGGATGCCATACGCACCATAGGCATAAAGATGCAGCTTGCCGCTGCCGTCGGGCTTGAAGCCTTTCCGATAAACGATGGCGACCGGCACCCTGGCACCGTCGCGCGCCGTCACCCAGATGCGCTGGCTTTCATAGTGGCTGGCGTCATAGCCCGATGGCACCTGCTGCACCTTGCGGGTGATCAGCGAGGCCGCACCAACGTCATAATCAAACACCGTCGCCGGCGTGACCATCGAAGCATAGCTGACCCGCAGCAGCGGCGCATCCGGTTCCATATTGCTGCCAAGGCCGGCGGTGTACGCGGCTTCGGCGAAGGGCAGCACGGTTTCGCTGCCATCGTCCTTCCGCAGCACGATTCGATCCAGCCCGTCGCGGCGGCCCTGCACAGCGAGGTATGAAGTGAAGGCGGCGATGCCGGTGATGTAATCGCGGGTCGAACCGGCGATCAGTTCCTTCCAGTCGCCCGGCGCAGCGATGCTGGCGGTGGCGATGCGGAAATTCACATGGCTGTCGTTGGTGCGGATGAAGACGGTTTGCCCGCGCACATCCACGTCATAGCTTACCCCGGCCTGCCGGCGCTTCACCAGCAGCGGCGGCTCGGCCGCCGGATTGGCCGCCGGCACCAGCCGCACTTCGCTGGTCACATGATCCGACGTGCTGATGATGATCCACTGGCCATCCTGGCTCTTGCCGAGGCCGACACCGAAACCCTTGTCTTCGGTTTCTTCGTACAGCGTCCGGTCCCCGCCGGCGTCGCCGGCAATTCCAGCAGCACCGCTTTGGCCCAGCACGTGCAGCCGCGCCTTGATGCGCCGCCAATTGTCATTGACCTCGCTCCACACGATGGCCTTGGAATCCGCCGACCATTCGATGCCGCCGACGCTCACCTTGGTGACGGTCTCGATGTCGTTGCCCGCCGCGATGTCGCGGATGCGGATGGTGAAACGTTCGCTGCCATCGCTGTCGGTGGCATAGGCCAGCAATCTGCCATCGGGGCTGACGCTTTGCGCGCCCAGCCGGAAATAGCTGAGCCCCTTCGCCAGTTCGGGTTCGGACAGCACGATCTGTTCTGCGCCGCCCCCCTTTGGCCGCCGCATCCAGGTGCGATACTGATCGCCCGGCTTGAACTGCCACCAATATTCAAAAGCGCCATTGGGCACCGGCACCGAAGCATCGTCCTGCTGCACCCGGCCCTTCAGTTCTTCGTAGAGCTTGTCCTTGAAGCCGGCGATCGGGGCCATCTGCGCGTCATAATAGGCGTTTTCGGCCTTCAGGTAGCTCAGCACATCGGCATCATCGACCGTGGGATAGCCCGGGTCTTTCAGCCAGTTGTAGGGGTCTTCCACGGTGATGCCGTGGTGGGTGAAACTGTGCGGGCGTTTGGCAGCGATAGGCGGGTTCATCTGGGCAGCGGCTCCGGAAAACGACAACAGGGCAAACATCAGGGCATTCAGGCCAGCAACAAACAGACGCATCAAGATTTCCTGTGCTTGAGGCGCGGGGGCAGTGCGCCTATCTGGGTGAATATTGATAGAGGGAAGATTATCCGTGTCCACCATCTCCTCACGCCTTGCAGCCCTGCGCGCCGAACTCGCCGCCCAGAATCTTGCCGGTTTCGTGGTGCCGCTGACCGATGAGCACATGAGCGAGTATGTGGGCGAATATGCCCAGCGGCTGGCGTGGATCAGCGGTTTTGGCGGCTCTGCCGGCAGCGCGGTGGTGATGCATGACCGGGCCGCGATGTTCACCGATGGCCGCTATACCGTGCAGGTGCGCCAACAAGTGCCCGCCGATCTGTTCGCCTATGAAGACGTGCCGCAAACCAGCGCCGCGCAGTGGCTGGGCGAAACCGCCAGCGCCGGCCAGCGCATCGGCTATGATCCGTGGCTGCACACCAGCGCCTGGGCCAAGCAGGCCGCCAAGCTGTTGACGGCGCGC
>NZ_JANPML010000413.1:0-3977 GCF_031422795.1 Sandarakinorhabdus sp. | reverse complement strand
CCATGCCGATAGTGCGCCCAACGATCAGGCGCGCGGCGCGTCGGTCTACACGCTGTCGGCGGTGGCCAGCGACGCCATTGCCGAGCGCCTCGCCGCCCGCGAAAACAAGGCAGACATCATTGGCGGCATCAATCTGGGCGTTGAAGCGCCAGAGGTTGGCGAAATCATGGTCGATCTGGCGCGGCGGGCCACCAACAATGTTTCGGTGCAGTTTGCCGATCTGCTGCAAAAGGCGCTGGAGGAACAGGAGGTCGGCTTTCGCGGCGAGTTTCACCATTTCGCCGCCTTTGCCGTGCTGAAGGCGCCGGATGTGCCCTCGGTGCTGCTTGAAACCGGCTATGTCACCAACAAGGCCGATGCAGAACGCCTGTTCTCCGACGATGGCCGCAAGCGCCTGGCCCGTGGTGTTGCCCGCGCCATCGAGCGCCATTTGACCGGGAAGTGACTTCCCACAGGCGCGCCCGCCCGCTATCCGTCACAGTGTGTCCCGCAATCGCCTTTTGCTGCTGATCGGCCTGCCGCTGCTGCTGGCCGGGTTCTTCTATTGGCAGGCCACCAAGGGGCTTCCATCCGAAGCCGAACTGGCCAGCTTCACCCCGGCGCTGCCGTCGACCGTGCGCGATGTGAACGGCGAGATCGTCACGGCTTACACCCGCGAACGCCGCATCTTTGTGCCCTATGCCGAACTGCCGCCGCGCCTGGTGCAGGCCTATGTCTCGGCGGAGGACAAGGGCTTTTTCGAACATGACGGCATCGATTGGCTCGGCATCGTGCGCGCCGCGTTCACCAATGTCGGCTCGCTATTCTCCGACAAGCGGCCCGTGGGGGCGTCGACCATCACCCAGCAGGTCGCCAAGAGCCTGGTTGGCAACGAAGTCTCGCTGTGGCGCAAGATCCGCGAAGCGATTCTGGCCCGCCGACTCGAAGGCGCGCTGTCGAAACAGCAGATCCTCGAAATCTATTTGAATCAGATATTTCTGGGCCGCAACGCCTATGGCGTCGAAGCGGCCGCCCAGGCTTATTTCGGCAAATCGGTGGAACAGCTTGATCTGGCGCAGATGGCCTATCTCGCCATTCTGCCCAAGGCGCCTTCCACCTATGATCCGGTGCGCCGCCGCGATCGTGCCTTGGGCCGGCGTGATTATGTGCTCACCCAGATGGCCGCAAATGGCCATATCAGCGCTGCCGAACGCGCCGCCGCCGCCGCCAGCCCGTTGGATGCCATTCCCAATCGCGCCCTGCCGCGCCCGCGCGACGATTATTTCATCGAGGATGTGCGCCGCACCCTGATCGGCCAGTTCGGCGAGGCGCAGGAAAATGGCCCGAACAGCGTTTATGGCGGCGGGTTGTGGATCCGCACGTCGCTCGACCCGGTGATGCAGGCCGCCGCCGAACAGGCGATGCGCGACGGCATGACCCGATATGAAGCCGGCCGGGCCTGGCGCGGGCCGGTGAAGCAGATCGACATTGGCGCCAATGACTCCGCCAAAGACTCTGGGGCTTGGCCGGGCCGTCTGTCAGGCACGCAGGTCGCCTTGGGCTATGCCCAGTGGGTGAAGGCGGTGGTGCTGGCCAAGCAGGGCAATGACAGCACGATCGGCTTCACCGATGGCCGCACAGAGACGCTGTATGGCCGCAACGCGGCAGGGCCCTATCGTGCCACCCAACGTTCGGCAGCGCAGGTGCTGCGCCCCGGCGACGTGATCGTGGTCACCCGCACTGGCGCCGGATGGGCGCTGCGCCAGCCGCCGGAAGTGTCGGGCGGCATGGTGGTGGAGGAGGTGGCCACAGGCCGCGTGCGCGCCATGGTGGGCGGGTTTGATGCGCGGGCGCAGGCCTTCAACCGCGCCACCCAGGCCAATCGCCAGCCCGGTTCCACCTTCAAGCCGATCGTTTATGCCACCGCGATGGACAATGGCTTCACGCCGGCCAGCATCGTGGTCGACGGTAGCTATTGCGTGTTCCAGACCCGGCAGTTGGGCACGAAATGCTTCAGGAATTTCAATAACATGCGCGCCGCCGGTCCGCAGACGCTGCGCTGGGGACTCGAACAGTCGCGCAACTTGATGACCGTGCGCATTGCCGATGCCACCGGCATGGATCGCATCGTGGCGCAGGCCAGGGCGCTCGGCATTGGCGAGTATCAGCCGGTGCTTTCGATCGCGCTTGGCGCTGGCGAAACCACGGTGATGAAGCTGACCAACGCCTATGCCCAGATCTTCAACCAGGGCCGCAAGTTGCAGCCGGGACTGATTGATTATGTGCAGGATCGTTCAGGCAAGATCATCTGGCGGCGGGACAATCGCGGCTGCCCGCGCTGCAACGCGCCGGCGTGGAACGGCGAGGCGATGCCGCGCCCGCAGGGCCGCATCGAACAGGCGATGGATGCACGCACCGCCTATCAGATCTTGCATTTGATGGAAGGTGTGATCCAGCGCGGCACCGGCACGGCGCTGCTGCCCTTGAATCGCCCGCTGGCGGGCAAGACCGGCACCACCAACGGCCCACGCGATGTGTGGTTCGTGGGCGGCACCCAGGATATCGTGGCCGGTCTCTATCTGGGTTATGACCAGCCGCGCGGCATGGGCGGATATGCCCAGGGCGGCACGCTGGCGGCGCCGATCTGGCGGCAATGGGGGCAGGTGGCGCTGAAGGACTGGCCGACGCTGCCCTTTGCCATCCCGGCCGGCGTGCGCATGGTCCGCATCGATCGCCGTTCGGGCAAGCGCGTGTTTGGGGTGTGGCCTGATCCGGGATACAAGCCAGCGGTGATCTGGGAGGCGTTCAAGCCCGACAGCGAACCGCGCCGCATCAACCGCGCGCGCGATGTGTTTGATCGTCGCAGCGCCGGCCCGATCCGATCTGACGCCGAGTTCCTGGAATCCGAAGGCGGCATCTACTGACGCGCCACCTTGCGCCCGGGCGCTGCTCCCTCTATCTCGCCGCTTCACACAGTTTTGGACACCACCATGAGAGCCGAAGCCGAAAATGCCACCCTCCAGATCAAGCAGGCGCTGGACCTGCTGAGGAGGTCTCTTTGACTGGGATCGCGCCCTTCGCCGTCTCGATGAACTGAACGCGCGGGTTGAAGACCCGAAATTGTGGGATAATCCCAAGGCCGCGCAGGCGCTGATGACCGAGCGTCGCCGGCTTGATGAAGCCATCACCGCCACCCGCGACATCGAGCGCGACCTGGCCGACACGCGCGAGTTGATCGAGCTTGCCGAAATGGAAGGCGATGAAGCGCTGGCCGATGATGGCGTTGCCGCGCTGAAAACGCTGGCCGCAAAGGCCGAGAAGGACAAGGTCGCGGCGCTGCTGTCGGGCGAGGCGGACAACAACGACACCTATATCGAAGTCAACAGCGGCGCCGGCGGTACCGAGAGCCAGGATTGGGCTTCGATGCTGTTGCGCATGTATCAGCGCTGGGCCGAAAAACACGGTTACAAGGTGGAATTGATGGATTTCAACAGCGGCGAAACCGCTGGCATCAAGAACGCCACGCTATTGGTGAAGGGCGCGCAGGCCTATGGCTGGGCCAAGACCGAAAGCGGCGTGCATCGCCTGGTGCGGATCAGCCCGTACGACAGCGCCGCGCGCCGCCACACCAGCTTTGCCAGCGTCTGGGTCTATCCGCAGGTGGATGACGAGATCGAGATCGACATCAAGGAATCCGATCTGAAGATCGATACGTATCGCGCCTCAGGGGCGGGCGGCCAGCACGTCAACACCACTGATTCGGCCATTCGTATCACCCACGTTCCCACTGGCGTGATCGTCGCCTGCCAGAACGAGCGCAGCCAGCACAAGAACCGCGCCACCGCCATGAAGATGCTGAAGGCGCGGCTGTATGAACGCGAACTCGCCATCCGTGAGGCCGAAATCGCCAAGACCGAGGCCGGCAAGTCCGATATCGGCTGGGGCCACCAGATCCGATCCTATGTGCTGCAGCCCTATCAGCTGGTGAAGGATCTGCG
>NZ_JANPML010000412.1:0-5126 GCF_031422795.1 Sandarakinorhabdus sp. | reverse complement strand
GTGGTGCCGGCGACCGCGACGTTTGATGAAATCATGGCGCTGAAGCCGGCCGGCATCTTCCTGTCCAACGGCCCCGGTGATCCAGCCGCCACCGGCGTGCACGCGGTGCCGACCATCCAGAAGATCTTGAACGCCGGCCTGCCGTTGTTTGGCATCTGCCTTGGCCACCAACTGCTAGGGCTGGCCGTGGGCGCGAAAACGCTGAAGATGACGCAAGGTCACCGCGGCGCCAACCACCCGGTGAAGCGCCTTTCCGATGGCCGGGTCGAGATCACCTCGATGAACCATGGCTTTGCCGTGGACACCGAAACCCTGCCGGCCACGGCGCGGCCGACCCATATCTCCCTGTTTGACGGCACGCTGGCCGGCCTGGAACTCACCGACCGCCCGGCGTTCAGCGTGCAATATCACCCCGAAGCCAGCCCCGGGCCCCAAGATAGCCAGTATCTGTTCGAGAAGTTCGTTGGGGGGCTGAAGTGATTGAGTTCCCGACAGAAATTAGGGAACGTGATGTGTTGATGAGATTGGTTGGGAAGGCTTTGAGCAATAAAGACCCTATTCCGTCATTGAGTCATTTATGTCCGGCGCGTTCTCACAAAGACTTGCTTGATCTTGCAAATTCTTGGCAAGACCTCGGTCTGGTGCAAGTCATAGAAAGCAGAGAAGAAGGCAACTGGTACGTATGGGCCTCAATCAAGGATGCTGCGAAAATTATGTACTTTGAATTGCGGCAGAATTCACTCGTTGGAAGAATCGGGCAGTTTTCGAGAAGTGATTGGATTTCGTTCGGGAGTCTCTTTGTTGCCAGTGCCGCGTTGCTAAAGGATATGTTCTGATGCCCAAACGCACCGACATTAAATCCATCCTCATCATTGGCGCCGGCCCGATCATCATCGGCCAGGCCTGCGAGTTCGATTATTCGGGCACGCAGGCGGAGAAGGCACCCAAGCGCTTTTAGTTGCTCCAGGGATCAATAACCGTGAGCCCTTCAACCCCAAAATCACGCACGTTGCGTGTGGCCAGCACTGCGCCATGGCAGAGCGCCTGCGCGGCGAGCATCGTGTCGACCAGCGGCAGGCTGCGACCTGCCAGTCGTGCGGTTGCGCAGATCTGGCCCCAGCGCCGCGCGGCAGGTTCATCAAAAGGCACGATGCGTCCGGCATGCTCTGCCACCAGATTTGCCAGCCAAACCTTCAGCACTCGGCGCTTTTCCGGGCCGCTGGTCATGGCGATGCCCTGTTCAATTTCACCAATCACCACCACAGACAGCAACGTCTGTCCGTCATTCCGGCGATGCCATTCCATGACGGCCGGGTCTGGTCGAGGTTTGGTCACCTCGCTCCACACATTAGTATCAGCGAAAATCATCATGCAGAAATGGCGGCTCGTGTTCCATCACTTCGCGGGACGGCAGATAAAGCTCATTGCTATCGCCGCAAATGGCGCGCAGCCGGTCGATCAAGGCCGGCGCGTATTGCCTCTGCACCACCGCCGCGACTTCCTCCGCCACGGTCCGGCCGTGGGCGTTGGCCTGAGCCCGCAAAGCCTCGGCCACATCGGCGCGATCAAGATCAACGATCACCCGTTCCACAGCGTTTCTCCTCTGTCATCTATTAGCATAGCCCGGTAAAGGCCGCCAATGCCCAAACGCACCGACATCAAGTCCATCCTCATCATTGGCGCCGGCCCGATCATCATCGGCCAGGCCTGCGAGTTCGATTATTCGGGCACGCAGGCGGTGAAGGCGCTGAAGGCGGAGGGCTATCGCATCATCCTGGTCAATTCCAATCCGGCGACGATCATGACTGATCCGGAACTGGCGGACGCGACTTATGTGGAGCCGATCACGCCCGAAATCGTCGCGCGCATCATCGAAAAGGAACGGCCGGATGCCGTGCTGCCCACCATGGGCGGCCAGACCGCGCTCAACACCGCGCTGGCGCTGGCACGCGATGGCACGTTGGAGAAATACAATGTCCAGCTGATCGGTGCTGATGCCGAAGCCATCGACAAGGCCGAGGATCGGCTGAAATTTCGCGACGCAATGGACAAGATCGGGCTAGAATCGCCGAAAAGTCGTATCGCGCATACCGTTGAGGAAGCGTTGGCCGCGCTGGAAGAAATTGGCCTGCCATCGATCATCCGCCCCAGCTTCACCATGGGCGGCACCGGCGGCGGCATTGCCTATAACCGCGAGGAGTTCATCCAGATCGTCACCGGCGGCCTTGATGCCAGCCCGACCACCGAAGTGCTGGTGGAAGAAAGCGTGCTCGGTTGGAAGGAGTATGAGATGGAGGTGGTCCGCGACAAGGCGGACAATGCCATCATCGTGTGTTCCATCGAGAATATCGATCCGATGGGCGTCCACACCGGGGACAGCATCACTATCGCGCCGGCGCTGACGCTGACCGACAAGGAATATCAGATCATGCGCAACGCCAGCATCGCAGTGCTGCGTGAAATCGGCGTCGAAACCGGCGGTTCCAACGTGCAATATGCGGTGAACCCCAAGGATGGCCGCCTGGTCGTCATCGAAATGAACCCGCGTGTTTCGCGATCCTCGGCGCTGGCATCCAAGGCCACCGGCTTCCCGATCGCCAAGGTCGCGGCGCTGTTGGCGGTTGGCTACACGCTCGACGAGATCATGAACGACATCACCGGCGCCACCCCGGCGTCGTTTGAGCCGACCATCGATTATATCGTCACCAAGATCCCGCGTTTTGCCTTCGAAAAGTTCAAGGGCGCCGCGCCGCTGCTCGGCACCGCGATGAAATCGGTGGGCGAAGTGATGGCCATCGGCCGCAACTGGCAGGAAAGCGTGCAGAAGGCGCTGCGCGGGCTGGAAACGGGCCTGACCGGTTTTGATGAAGTCGAGGAGCTGAAGGGCGCCAGCATCGAGGAAATCGAAGCCGCCCTGAGCCGCCCGACGCCTGATCGCCTGCTGGTGGCGGCTGACGCGCTGCGCGCCGGCATGAGCGTGGAGCGCATCCACCAGATCGCCAAGTTCGAACCCTGGTTCCTGCGCCAGATGCTGGAGCTGGTGGAGATGGAAGCCGCGGTGAAGGCCGCGGGCCTGCCAACAGAGGCCGCCGGGTTCCGCCGCCTGAAGTCCGTTGGTTTTTCCGATGCGCGGCTGGCACATCTGGCCGGCACCACCGAAGCCGAGGTGTCGCGCACGCGCCGCGCCCTGAACGTGCGCCCGGTGTTCAAGCGCATTGATACCTGCGCTGCCGAATTCGCGGCGAAAACGCCCTATATGTATTCCAGCTACGAAGCCCCCAGTTTTGGCGAGCCCGATTGCGAG
Organism: Sandarakinorhabdus sp.; assembly: GCF_031422795.1. GTDB lineage: Bacteria > Pseudomonadota > Alphaproteobacteria > Sphingomonadales > Sphingomonadaceae > Sandarakinorhabdus. The sequence goes on along the minus strand of NZ_JANPML010000412.1, from coordinate 1,822 downwards.
AGCAACCCGACGGCGGCGCGCAAGATCGTCATCCTTGGCGGCGGCCCCAATCGCATCGGCCAGGGCATCGAGTTTGATTATTGCTGCTGCCACGCCTGCTTTGCGCTGAATGACGCCGGCTATGAAACCATCATGGTCAACTGCAATCCCGAGACCGTTTCGACCGATTATGACACGTCGGACCGGCTGTATTTCGAGCCGCTGACCGCTGAAGACGTGCTGGAAATCCTCCACACCGAAATGCAGAATGGCGAGCTGGTTGGAGTTGTCGTGCAGCTGGGCGGACAGACCCCGCTGAAGCTGGCACAGGCGTTGCAGGATGCCGGCATCCCGATCCTGGGCACCAGCCCCGACAGCATCGATCTGGCCGAAGACCGCGAGCGTTTTGCCGCTCTCATCACCCAGCTTGGGCTGAAGCAGCCTGACCACGGCATCGCCCGCAGCGCTGAAGAGGCCGTGCGTGTGGCCGAAACCATCGGTTATCCGGTGTTGATGCGCCCGTCCTACGTGCTAGGCGGCCGCGCCATGGAAATCGTCGACACCCGCGCCCAGCTGGAAACCTATATCCGCGAGGCCGTGGTGGTATCGGGGACGTCGCCGGTGCTGATCGACCGCTATCTGCGCGACGCCATCGAAGTGGACGTGGACGCGGTGGCCGATGGCGAAACCGTGTTTGTCGCCGGCGTGCTGGAGCATATCGAGGAAGCCGGCGTGCATAGCGGCGACAGTGCCTGTTCACTGCCGCCCTACAGCCTGCCCGCCGATATCATCGCCGAAATCGAGCGCCAGACCGAAGTGCTGGCCCGCGCGCTGAAGGTGAAGGGCCTGATGAACGTGCAGTTCGCCATCAAGAATGGCGACGTTTACCTGATCGAGGTCAACCCGCGCGCCAGCCGCACAGTGCCCTTCACTGCCAAGGCGACCGGCATCCCGGTGGCCAAGATCGCGGCGCGGGTGATGGCCGGCGAGAAGCTGTCGTCCTTCGATCTCAGCCCACGCAATGTCGGCAATCATATCGCCGTGAAGGAAGCCGTATTTCCGTTCGCGCGCTTCCCCGGGGTCGATCCGGTGTTAAGCCCGGAAATGAAGTCTACCGGCGAAGTGATGGGCATTGATGCCGATTTCGCCACCGCCTTTGCCAAAAGCCAGCTGGGCGCCTTCACCGTGCTGCCGCAATCGGGCCGCGTGTTCATCAGCGTGAAGGACAGTGACAAGCCGCAGATCATGGACGCCGCGCGGGATCTCGTTTCGCTCGGCTTTGAACTGGTCGCCACCTCGGGCACGGAGCGCGCGTTGAAAGCCGCGGGTATCCCGGTGACGGCGGTGAACAAGGTTGCCGAAGGCCGCCCGCACATCGTTGATCGCATCAAGGATGGCGAGATCGCGCTGATCTTCAACACCACCGAAGGTTTGCAGTCGCTGAAAGACAGCCAATCGATCCGCGCGTCGGCGCTGTATGGCCGTGTGCCCTATTACACCACGGCACCGGCCAGCCGGGCGGCTGTGGCGGCAATTGCTGCAATGCGGCGACACCCGCTTGAAGTTCGGCCACTTCAATCCTATCATCGACAGTCCTGATCGGCGGCAGAATATCCGCCTGCGGCCCCTGGCGACGCTGAAACGCGCTGGCAGGGGCAATTCTTTGGAACGACTTGCAGGATAGTTGAACGACCATGGCGACGATGGAAAAGGTGCCGATGCTGCCGACAGGACATGCATTCCTGATCAGCCAATTGCGGCAACTGAAAGAGGTGGAGCGGCCGGCGGTGGTGGAAGCCATCGAGGAAGCGCGCGCCCACGGCGATCTGTCGGAAAATGCCGA
>NZ_JANPML010000411.1:0-4320 GCF_031422795.1 Sandarakinorhabdus sp. | reverse complement strand
CACAAGTTCCGCATCATCTACGACATCACCGCCACGACCGCGGGAGCCCGGACCTATTTCAATCCCATCCGCACCGGCAGCGTTGCCACCGACGAGAAGGTGATCGACCGTGCGACCGGCGCGGCGCTTGGCTTTGCCGAGGTTGACGGCGGTATTGCCCGCGCCGGCGGCGTCTCCAATGCAGCGCCCCAAGCCAGATATATCGCGGTCACGCTGGCGCGGCCGGTGCCCGAAGGTGGCGGCGCGCGCATCCGCATCGACAAGACCTATGAAGACGCCAAAAGCTACTACACCGATGGCGACACCATCGTGTTTGACCGTTCGCTGGGCATCAAACGCAACAGCGTGGTCCTTCCGGCAGGTTACCGGCTGGCGTCGGTCAATGTGCCGGTGCAGGTGCTGCAGCAGGCTGATGGCCGCATCGCGGTGTCGTTTCTGAATGCCACGCCGGCGCCGATGCCGCTGGTTATCCGCGCTGTTCCCGCTGGTGTGATTGCAGCGGGGTCGAGCATGGCCGCCCGCATCAGTGAACGCGCGGCCCAAACCCGCGAGATCGTCTATTATCTGCGCCCGCCCGAAACCCACAGTTTCGACCTGACCCATGATTATACCGAGGAGAGGGCCGGCGTTGCCGCCTATGTCAATGTCGTGCGGGCGGGCAGCACAGTGTCCAACCCGTCGGCGCGCGACCTCGATACCGGTGCCGCGCTGACCACCGAAACGGTGCGCGGCGCGGCAATCACCGCAATCGATCCCCGGGAAACCAGTGTGACCGCCGATACCACGGCCGTGGTGTTCCGATTTCCGCCGGTTACGGTTGGGGCCAGCCGGCGTATCCGCATCGCCGAAACCTATACCGATCCCGAACGCTACCGCATCGTGGCCGGCGAATTGCTATGGCACCGCGCCTTTGGTCGCCCGGCCAATGCGGTCGTTCTCCCTGCCGGCTGGGTGCTGACCAATTCAACGATCCCGGCAGCGATCAGCATGATCGCCGATGGCCGCACACGGCTGGATTTCATCAATCCGCGTCCCGATGACATCGATGTGGTGATCACGGCCCGGCGCGCACCGTAAGGCCGCTGACTCTGATGCGCTGGATGCCCCGCGAGGATTCGAACCTCGATTAACGGTGTCAGAGACCGGAGTCTTACCTTTAGACGACAGGGCAGCAACCAGCGAGGCCGGGCGTTTAGCGGTTGGGGCGGCCATGGTCAACCGCCACGTTTACCGCTTTCGGTTCGTCGCGGCGAAATATCGACCGATTTGCTATCACACCCCTTATTGGCTAGCGTGGTGTCAGGTTCCGTTGCGGCGCTGTCCCATTGGGGCGCATCGACCAAGGCGGTTTGTGAATGTGACTGGACTTGCCGATGCCGGCCCCGCTTGAATCTGCCCCCCGGCCTGAGTCAACCGACTCCGCGCGCCGTGGCACCGCCGCCCGAAATCGGATGCACCCGTCCCAGCAGCGCCGTGCGCCCGCCTATGGTGCGCTGGACCTGGGCACCAACAATTGCCGATTGCTCATCGCCCGGCCGTCGCCCGATGGTTTCACCGTGGTCGATGCCTATAGCCGGGTGGTGCGGCTGGGCGAGGGGTTGCTGGATGCCGGCCGGCTTTCCGATGCCGCAATGGACCGCACGCTGGCCGCGCTGTCGGCGTGTGCCGACAAACTGGCGCGCCGCGATGTGCGGCTGACCCGCAATGTCGCCACCGAAGCCTGCCGGCGTGCCAGCAATGGCCTGGCGTTCGTGGAGCGCGTCTATCAGGAAACCGGCATCGCGCTGGACGTGATCAGCGCGGCCGAAGAAGCGCGGTTGGCGGTGCTGGGTTGCCATGTGCTGATCGACGGCGACGGCCCGCCGGCGCTGGTGTTCGATATTGGTGGCGGTTCGACCGAGTTGATGCTGGTGGCGCCGTCGGGCGTCGGGGATGCACCGCCGGCCATTCTCGACTGGATTTCGATGCCGTGGGGCGTTGTTTCCCTCGCCGAAACCGAACCACAATGGCCGCAGGCGCCTGATCGTGTGCAGGCCTATGACCGCATGCTGGACGAGATCTTCCCGTGGCTGGACCGCATGTCTGCCAAGCTGGCGGTGCGCGGGGTGCGCGACGTGCAGTTGCTTGGCACGTCGGGCACCATCACCACGTTGGCCAGCGTGCAACTGGGCCTGCCCGGTTATGACCGGCGGCGCGTGGATGGCTGCGCGGTGGATACGGCCAGTCTTGCCGGCTTGTGCCGATCGATCGGCCTGGCCAGCGTGCAGGATCGCGCGCGCATCGCCTGTGTTGGCCCGGACCGGGCGGAATTGATCGTGGCGGGTTGCGCCATCCTGGAAGCCATCCTTACGCGCTGGCCGGGCGGGCAGGTGCGCGTGGCCGATCGTGGCATCCGCGAAGGCATCTTGCGCACGTTGATGACGCGCGACGGCGTGTGGGCGGTGGGCAAGTGAACGAGGTTGGCAAATGAGCGGCGCTGGACCAACGGGCCCCAATGGCGGTTCGGGCGGACGTTCGCGCGGCGGCAAGGTGCGGGTGAAAACCGCCCGGCGCCGGTCACCGCAATCGACGCGCTGGCTGGAACGGCACTTGAATGATCCCTATGTCGCCGCGGCCAAGGCGCAGGGTTATCGCAGCCGTGCTGCCTTCAAGCTGAAGGAGCTGGATGAACAATTCGGGTTCCTCGCCGGGCTGGACCGGGTGGTGGATCTGGGTGCGGCACCGGGCGGCTGGTGCCAGGTGGTGAAGGAAAAACGGCCCAAGGCCAAGGTGGTGGGCATGGACCTGCTGGCCATCGAACCGCTGGCCGGTGTGGACCTGTTCCAGAAGGACATCACCGACGATGACAGCGAGGCGCTGATCCTGACCACGCTGGGCGGCCAGGCCGATCTGGTGATGAGCGACATGGCCGCCAACACGGTGGGCCACAAGCAGACCGACCATCTGCGCACCATGGGCCTGATCGAAGCCGCGCTGGACATGGCGACCCGACTGCTGCGGCCGGGCGGTGGTTTTGTGTCCAAGGTGCTGGCCGGCGGCGGCGATGGCGAACTGACCGCGGCGCTGCGCAAGCATTTCACCAGCGTGAAGCATGTGAAGCCGCCGGCCAGCCGCAAGGGCAGCAGCGAATGGTATGTGGTGGCCCAGGGGTTCAAGCCGGGGTTCAAGCCGCCCGCTGCCTGAGACGGTGTGCCGCACTTCGCGGTTGCCAGCGCCGTCATTGGCTGGCAATCAATCGCCACAGCAACAGTTTAGGCAGCCAGCCACGCCAATGGTCAGTGCGTGGCAGCGCCCGGTGTGTGGGGAGCGTGTGAAGACAATGACGGCGCGACAACCGGCAGAATGGGCTGCCCACGCCGCCACCTGGACGGCATTTCCGTCCCATGCGGAGCTGTGGGAAGAGGATCTGGCGCCGGCGCAGGCCGAAGTTGCCGCCATGGTGCGCGCCATTGCCAAGGGTGAGCGCGTTGAACTGCTGGTGGCCAATGATGCCGCCATGGCAGCCGCGCAGGCGTTGCTCGGCGATGTTGATGTGCGGCTGCACAATTATGGCTTTGGCGATATCTGGCTGCGCGACACCGGGCCGTTGTTCCTGCAATCGCCGCACGGGATGGCGGCGGCGGGCTTCCGTTTCAACTTCTGGGGCGGCAAATATGATCTGCCCGGTGATGAGGGCGTCGCCGCTTTCGTGGCCGACGCGACGCAGACCCCGCTCGCCAGGCACAGCTGGGTGCTGGAAGGCGGCGCCATCGATGTGGATGGCACCGGCTTGGTGGTGACCACCGAACAATGTCTGCTCAACCCCAACCGCAACCCCAAGATGGACCGGGTGGAAGTGGAAAGCCATCTGCGACGCGATCTTGGCCTGGATCGGGTGCTGTGGCTGGGCGAGGGATTGCTGAACGATCACACCGATGGTCATGTCGATAATCTGGCGCGCTTTGTCGGCCCAGGCCGGCTGGCGCTGCCGGTGCCCGCCGGCAACGATGATCCCAACAAGGATGTTTATGACGACGCGTGGGATCGCGCCCGTGATTTCGGGCTTGAGGTGGTGCCCGTGCCGTCACCCGGCAAGGTGCTGCGCGATGGTGAGATCGTGCCCGCAAGCCACATGAATTTCTACATCGGCAACGCCGTGGTGGTGGTGCCATTGTATGGCGCGCCCAGCGATGAAGATGCGGTGAAGGCGATTGCCGAATTTTTCCCCACCCGTGAGGTGATCGGCATGCGCGCCGATCATATCCTCGCCGGCGGTGGAAGTTTCCACTGCATCACGCAGCAGCAGCCGAAATAACCCCCTCTCCCCTTGCGGGAGAGGGT
>NZ_JANPML010000410.1:0-10338 GCF_031422795.1 Sandarakinorhabdus sp. | reverse complement strand
TGCGCGCACACAGGAGGCCGCCCCGTTCCCCTGAATTTGTGAACGGTATCAGAATGCTTGGCCACAGCACCACGATGTTCGACTCGGCCCACGCCCCGGCATCAAGGGCGGCCGGATACCGTTTCCCGGTTGCCGATTCGGTTGGAAATTGCCGCCCGAAGACGCCGGCTTTCAACCCCGGCGCCCGGCGGTCAATCGCGGAAAGGATCCTTCACCAGGATCGTGTCGTCCCGCTCCGGAGAGGTGGAGACCAGCGCCACCGGGCATTCGGTCAGTTCCTCGATGCGGCGGATATATTTGATGGCCTGGGCCGGCAACTGCGCCCAACTGCGGGCGCCGGCGGTTGATTCGCTCCAGCCTTCAAAGGCTTCGTAGATCGGCTCGACCCGTGCCTGTTCGGAGGGATGGGCGGGCAGATAATCCAGCTCGCGGCCATCAAGGCGATAGCCGGTGCAGATCATCACCGTTTCAAACCCATCGAGCACGTCCAGCTTGGTCAGCGCCATGCCGGTGATGCCGCCCACTGCAATCGCCTGGCGCACCAGCACCGCATCGAACCAACCGCAGCGGCGCTTGCGACCGGTGACGGTGCCGAATTCATGGCCGCGTTCACCCAGGCGCTGGCCAATGTCATTATCCAGTTCGGTGGGGAAGGGGCCGGAACCGACCCGGGTGGTATAGGCCTTGGTGATCCCCAGCACATAGCCGGTGGCATCCGGGCCCATGCCGCTGCCGGCGGCCGCCTGGCCAGCAACCACGTTGGAAGACGTGACGAACGGCCAGGTGCCGTGATCAACATCGAGCAGCACGCCCTGCGCGCCTTCGAACAGGATGCGATCACGCCGCCAACGGGCATCGCGCAGGCGTTTCCAGACCGGCTGAATGAAGGGCAGCACAGCCGGCGCGACATCGGCTAGCTGCTGTTGCAGTTCGATCGCATCCACAGGTGCCACACCGAAACCGGCGCGCAGCGCGTTGTGGTGGGCCAGCAGGCGTTCCAGCTGCGGGCCGATTTCATCCAGATGCGCCAGATCGATAACGCGCAGGGCGCGGCGGCCAACCTTGTCTTCATAGGCCGGGCCAATGCCGCGCCGGGTGGTGCCGATCTTGCCGGCGCCCATCGCATCCTCGCGCAGTGCATCCAGATCGCGGTGCAGCGGCAGGATCAGCGGGCAGGTTTCCGACACCACCAGATTGTCGGGGTTGATATCCACGCCCATGCCGGCAATCCGAGCAACTTCATCACGGAAATGCCAGGGATCGAACACTACGCCATTGCCGATCATCGACAGCGTGCCGCGCACGATGCCCGACGGCAGCAGCGACAATTTATAGGTCTGATTGCCGACCACCAGCGTGTGGCCAGCATTATGGCCACCTTGAAAGCGCACCACCACATCGGCGCGCGCCGACAACCAATCGACAATCTTGCCCTTGCCTTCATCGCCCCATTGGGCGCCCACCACGGTCACATTCGGCATGTCAGTCCTTCTGGTCAGCGCACATAGGAGGCGCCGTTGATATCGAGGGTGGCACCGGTCATCGAAGCCGGTGCGTCGCTGGCCAGCCAGCGGATCATTTCAGCCACTTCCTGTGGGCTGGCGACACGGCCAAGCGGAATATCGGCCAGCAATTTGTCGCCGCCGCGGCTGGCGAGATATTCTTCGGCCATGCCGGTCATGGTGAAGCCCGGCGTGATTGCAAAGGCCAGGATGTTCTGGCCGGCATAGCCGCGCGCGATGGTCTTGGTCATCGCCAGCATGCCGGCCTTGGCGGCTGCATAATGCCAATGCTGGGGCGAATCGCCACGATGGCCGGCGCGGCTGGCGACATTGATGATGCGCCCCCCCCTTCCTTTGCCGCCGCCGTTTTCCTGAAAATGCAGCACGGCGTGCCGGCACAGATCGGCGGCGCTTTGCAGGTTGATGGCATGGCTGCGGGCCCAGGTCGCGGCAAAGCCGTCACCGTCGGCAATGTCGGCGGCTTCGAATACGCCGGCATTGTTGACCAGCACATCGATGCGGCGTTCACCAGTGGCGGCAGCCAGCTCCAACGCCTTCGCCCACAGCGCATCGGCAGCGCGGGGGTTGGCAAAATCGGCAGCAATCAGGCTATCGCCGCCCGCCGTTGATTGGCCGATAACGGAGTGGCCGGCCTGTTCCAGCGCCACGCGGGCCGCTGCGCCAATGCCGCGCGATGCGCCGGTAAGAAGAATATTTGCCATGGCTGCCCCTATGACGCTGACTGGGGCTGGCTGTCCAGCCGGTGGGTGAGGGCGGCGACCACCTGCTTTTCCCGTTGCTGCCAATTGCCCATGATCACAGTGGGTTCGATGTTGCGTGTCGCCAACTCGTCTTCAATCACGGCCTGGAAGGCGAGGCGATCTCGGCCCACGAATTGCCGAGTGCCATCGGCAACCCACGGCGTGTCGGGCGCAAACAGCAGATAGAGATCGGCAGCGGCCGGCAGCGCCGACAGCGCCGGATCGCGGCGGCCGTGCACCATGCGGAACCAGGCTGCCGTGGTCACCACGTCGGTATCCTCGATCAACAGCCGCGGCCGTGCAGCAAGCAGCAACTGACGGCGTTCGGCATGGATGCGGGCGATGGTGCGCAGGGCATCAGGGGTGAAATCAGTGCCCATGGATTCGGCATATTCGCGGCCATATTCCGGCATCAGCACCGCACCAAACCGGCGCGACAGCCGTTCTGCCAGCCGGGTCTTGCCGGTCGATTCAACGCCGGTAAAGCAGATGTGCAGGCCCGTCATGGGAGTTGCGGCAGTTCGCGCCGCCAGGCCTGCCAGCTGTACAGCGCCAGGCCGCAGAACAGCCCATATAGTCCGGCTGTCACCCACAGGCTTTGGCTGGCATACAGCCACACCGAAACGATGTTGATCCCCACCCACAGCGGCCAGCTTTCGAGGATGCGCAGATTGGTGAGGGCCTGCGCCACCAGCGACCAGGCCGCCACCGCGCCATCGACCAGCGGCGCAGCCGCATCGGTTTGGGCCAGCCCTGCTGCCAGCCCGGCCGATCCGGCGGCCCCGGCGATCAGCACCAGCGGCCAGCGCGCTGCTGGCAATCGGCGCACGGCGATGCCGCCGGCAGTGTGCTGGGCTGAACGCCGCCAGGCCCACAGCCCGTGCAACTGGGCGACGAAAAAACACAGCTGCAGCCCGGCCACCGCATACAGCCGCGCCTGCCAGAACAGCACGGCAAAGATCGCCACCATCGCCATGCCGCACGGAAAATTCCATGCAGAACGACGGGCCAGCAGCAGCATGTTGGCCAGGCCGAAGGCCGACGCCAGAAGTTCCCACGGGTTCACGGTTTGCCTTAAGCCCATGCCGCCAGCGATTTGCAAGCTGCACCAATGAAAAGGGGGGCGCAGCCGTTGGCCACGCCCCCCATTTCAGTTCGATCAGCGGACTGATCAGAAGCGGTAACGCAGCAGACCGCCATAGGTGCGCGGCTGGTTGCGATAGCCTGACAGCGTGCCGGCCTGTGCGACACCCGGGAAGATGGTGGTCACCCAGGCTTGGTTGGTCAGGTTGCGACCCCACAGGGTGATGTCCAGCTTGTTGTTGAGCACCAGGGTTGCTGCGGCGTTCAGATTGTCCACCGTGCGGCGCAGGGCGACGGTGCCCTGAGCGATCTGCGTCGGGCTTTCATGCTGAAAATCCACGTGGAAGTTCAGCTTGGCGCGGTCGCTCAGACGGGCGGTATAATCGCCGCCAACCGATACCGCGAACTCGGGCACACCGGCCACACGCAGGCCGGAAAGATCCTGAGGCAGGGTGGCAAAGCTGCCATTCTGCAGGGCTGCACCACCCAGGAAGCTATCAAACTTCATGTTGAGGTAGGTGAAGTTGGCGAAGAAGCGCAGATCCTTGACCGGCGAGATGGTGGTGTCGAGTTCGAACCCGGTCACCGACTGCTGTTCAGCGTTGGCCAGGATGAAACCGGTGCCCGAGAACACGTTGCTCTGGAAACCTTGCAGGATCTGGCGGAACGCCGCCAGGTTGACGCCAAAGCCCTGCCACTGGCCCTTGATGCCCAGTTCATAAACGGTGGCATGTTCCGGATTGGCCGAACGCGAACCAGTGCCGAGGTTGACCGGCAGATTGGCGCCCAGTGCAGTGCGGATCGGCGAAGCTGCCGGAGCCGGCGACTGCGCGGTCGAACCCGGAATGAACAACGCCGCCGGCGGACGGGCATCGAACGACAGGTTGATCGAGCTCGCCTTGAAGCCGGTCGCGTGGGTGGCATAGACGTTCACATTGTCGTTGAACTTGTAGTTCAGGCGCACGGTGTAGGCGAAATCGCTGTCCGACGTGCGGCCGTCTTCAACGGCATTGGGTGTGTTGAGGTACGGCGGGATGAACTGCAGCCCGCGCAGACCCAGGAACGGGTTGAACTGCGGATTGGCGGCAACCACGGCCGGCACACCGGCGTTCACACCAGCGCGCACCAGATCAAGGCCGGAGAACACGTCGGTGGTGACCACGTTGGTGGCATAGTTCTTGGTATCGTGGGTGTAGTTCCCGCCCAGCGTCAGGGTCAGGTTATCCACGATGTTCCAATCCACGGTACCGAACACCGAGATAGCGCGGTTCCGATAGTCATAATCTTCGAACCGGCCCTGGCCGCGGCCACCGAACTGGCCAGCCGGGGTGCCGGGCAGCAGTGCGCGCAGCGTCGGTTCCAGATTGGCGTAGGCGCCGCCCGAAAGTGCGCTGGCATAGCCACGGAAATCACGTCCAAAGGTCAGCTGACCGCTGGCATCGATGTTTTCGTGGAAGTAAAAGGCACCAACCAGGAAATTGACCGGGCCATCAAACTTCGACGCGACACGGAATTCGGCCGTGTAGGTATCGATGGCGTTGCGGCCGCTGTTTTCACCGATGATGTCGGCGCTGGTGAAATCGCTGTCGGCATTGGTCGAAAGCCGCACGCCGCGATAGGCACCGATGAAGGTGAGATCGAACTGGCCAGCGCTGTAATCAGCCTGTGCCGAGATGCCGAAGTTATCGACTTCGTTGGACGACGGGAAGTTGGTCGACGAACGCAGCGCCAGCGGCTGATTGGAGATGATGCGACCGCCGAGCGCGCGCACAGCGTTGCCGGTGGGGCCGTCAACCAGGTTGACCACCGAGCAGCAGATTTCATCGATCTTGTCGTAATCGCCGATCAGGCGCAGCTTGAAATCTTCCGACGGCTTGAACAGCAGCTGGGCGCGGACGCCGCCACGGTTGCGGTTGTTTTCATCGATGTTCAGCGCTTCGTTGAACACATAGCCATCGCGGCGGTTGAAGTTGCCCGCCAGGCTGAAGGCGATGGTTTCGCTGATCGGCCCGGTGATTTCAGCACGCGCGATGATGGCGTTGTAGTTGCCATAGCTCAGCTCGGCCTGGCCGCCCAATTCGAACTTCGGTTCGGAGGTGACGACCGAGATGATGCCGGCCGACGCGTTCTTGCCGAACAGCGTCGATTGCGGGCCGCGCAGCACTTCGATGCGCTCAACGCTGGGCAAATCGCCGATCTGGGCGGCGGAACGGCTGCGATAAACGCCATCGATGAACACGCCGACCGACGGTTCGATACCGACGTTGTTGGCGCCGTTGCCAAAGCCGCGGATGATGAAGTTGGTGTTGGCCGACGATTGCAGCTGCGACACGCGCAAGCTGGGAACCACGGTTTGCAGATCGAACGCATCGCGGATCTGGGCGCTTTCGATCAGCGCCTTGCCGGTGACCGACACCGAAATCGGCGTGTCGAGCAGGGTCTTGGCCTGCTTGGAGGCGGTGACAATGATGATCTGTTCATCGCCGGCTTCATCAGCAGCGGCAGTTTGGGCAAAGGCGGGGGCAGCCAGAGCCACGGCAGCAGAAACGCCCAGCAACAGGGCGGAGCGCAAGGCGGTGATGCCTGCGGTTTCAACGGTCAACATGAAGTTCCTTCCCAAAAACCAGAGCATGAACCGTCGACCACGGCAGCTCCGAACCAGCCCGTTGATCGGACTATGATGGGCCGATTACAGATGCGTCATGTTTTATCAAGCGTGATTGCGGGTCTGGATGTGACGGTTCTTGCCCGACCGTTGCCGCCGTGCAACGAAAAGGCCGCGTTTCGCTGAAAGTTGGATAACAGGATGAATGATTGGGAGATTGCGACAGACAGGTTGCTGATCCGGCCGATGCAGGTTGATGATGCCGATGACTGGCATCGCATCCGCGCCGCTGCACCGTTCGACCCGCTCGCGCGATCGGTGGAGGAGAGCATCGCCCTGATTGCAGCCATGCAGCGCCGTGCCGCTACCGATTCCGATGGGTGGCAGCAGTTCGCCATCTTCGGCAAGACAGGCAGCATGGTTGGTGATCTGGGCATTCGATTTTCGCCGCCGTGGAACGCCACGGCCGAAATCGGATTCGCGATCGATCCGCGCTCGCAGGGGCAGGGCCTGTGTGCCGAAGCGGTGGAAGCGATGGTGCGCCGCCTGTTCCGCAATGGCCGCCGGCGCCTGGTTGCCGTGACCGACGCGCGCAACCGCCCGGCGCAGCGCGTGCTGGAACGCTGCTGGTTCCGCGAGGAAGGGCGTTTCGTGCAAAGCTGGCGCGACGGCGATGCCTGGTTCGACGAGATCAGTTACGCCCGTCTGGCCAGCGATTGATGACGATGGTCACGCCCGAAATCGTTGCCGCGCTGATTCACACCGATGTATCGCGGGTGGAACAATTGTCGGGCGGCGCATCGTCGGCAACTTATGCCGTGGATGCGGTAAAGGCCGATGGGTCGCCGTGGCCGTTGATCCTGCAATGCGCTGCCACCGGTTCCGTGCCCGAAGGCGGTCTGCCGCGCGCTGATCAGGCCCGGCTGCAGCAGTTTGCCTTTGCCAGCGGGCTGCCGGTTGCCGAAGTGGTGCGGGTGCTGGAGCCGGGCGATGGCTTGGGCGAAGGCTATCTGATGACCCGGCTGCCGGGTGAAGCCCTGGCACCCCGATATCTGAAACAGCCTGAATATGCGCCGGCCCGTGCTGTGCTGACCCAGCAATGTGCCGCTGTGCTGGCGCGACTGCACCGGTTGCCGGTGGCCGCTGTTGCCGGGCTGGCATTGCCCACCGGCAGCACGGCGCAATTGCTGGAGCGGATGTTCGCCAATTATCGCCGCTTTGATGTCAACAGCCCGGTGTTCGATCTGGTCTTTGCGTGGTTGAAAGAGCGTCTGGACGATCGGCCGGCCACTACCATCGTCCACGGCGATTTCCGTTCGGGCAATTTTCTGGTGGCACCCGATGGCCTGGTGGCCGTGCTGGATTGGGAACTGGCGCATCTGGGCGACCCCCACGAGGATCTGGGCTGGCTGTGCTGCAATTCGTGGCGGTTTGGCGTGTGGGACAAGCCAGTGGGCGGTTTTGGCGAGCGCGAAGAACTTTATGCGGCCTATGAAGCGGCCGGCGGTGGCCCGGTGGACCGCGATCAGGCGCATTTGTGGGAAATATTGGGCACGCTGAAATGGGGCCTGTCGTGCCTGACGTTGGGGCACGACCATGTCTCGGGCCGGCTTCGCAACGTTGAACGTGCCGCCATCGGCCGCCGCGTTTCCGAAGTGGAGCTGGACCTGATGCACATGCTGAAATTCGGGAGCGTGTGATGGCCGAACAGATTGAAGCCACCACTTTGATCGAGGCTGTGCAATTGTTCCTGTCGGAACTGGAGCCGGAGTTGAAAGGCCGCCGCGCCTTTCATGCCAAGGTGGCAGGCAATGCGCTGGCTATCGTGCTGCGCGAGATGGCGCAGCAGCCGCAAGTGAAGGAGCAGCAGTTGCTGGCCGGCGTGCTGGGGCAGGATGCGCCGCTGGACACGCTGCGCGCCGACCTGTGTGATGAACTGCGGGCCGGAACGAAAAACGCCAGTACGCCGGATCTTGTCGATGCGCTGCTGGCCGTGGCGCTGGCCAAGTGCGCGGTGGATAATCCGCGTTATTCAACGTTCAAACGGCTTGGCGTTTGAACCAACAGGATTGGCTCAAACGGCTTGGCGTTTGAACCAGCAAAATTGACTCAAGCGTCTATCCGGCTCAACCACGACCTGAGCAGTGCCAGATAAGCCTCTGGATTATCGAGCATGATACTGTGTGCCGCTTGCGGGATGGCTTCGAAGCGGGCGCCGGCGGCGATGGCAAAATTGGCGACGGTTTCCGGCCGCGCCTCGTCATCCACGCCCGCCACGAACAGCGTGCGTTTCGCATCGAGCTGGTCGAGCAGCGGCTGCCCGTCATAGTCTTTCAGCGTGCCGGTGCAGGTGAATTCGGCGCGGCCCCACATGTGGTTGTACAGCGGCTCGGCAAACGGCACTGGCAGCGCATCGCGATAGGCGGCGATATCCACTGGCGGCTGCACCTGCCGAACATGGCGGGCATAAAAGGCCGCTGTTGCAGCATCGCAGGCGGCTTGCGGCGCGGCGCCCGGCGTGTCGCAGCGGTCGAGCAGATCGCGCACATCGGCCGGCATGGCGGCTTTCAGATCAGCGGCGTCGCGCAACCAGATGTCGGTGGAAATCAGCGGCGATTGCAGCACCAGCCCGGCCAACGCAGCGGGCTTGGTCGCGCCATATTCCAGCGCCAGCGTGCCGCCCCAGCTGCCGCCCAGCACGTGCCAGCGGTTGATGCCGAAATGAGCGCGAATGGCTTCGATCTCCGAAAGATAGCGCGCCACTGTCCAGTTCGCCGGATTACCCGGACGATCGGAACGGCCACAATCGAGCTGGTCATAGAGGATGACAGCGCGCTCATCCGCAAGAGCGGTGGCGTTGAGCCAGCTCCAGTGCGAACTGCCCGGCCCGCCATGGATGAACAGGATCGGCGGCTTCCTGGCCGCCAGCGCGCCATTCACCCGCACATAGATGCGGCCGCCGTCGACTGGCACCATGGCTTCCTGATCGGGCGCAATCCGGATGCCGGGCGAGGTCGCGCCTGGCCGCAATGTTTGCGCGGCCAGACGGGCCGGTAGCAGGCTGGCCAGCCCGGACGCCAGTAGTGTGCGCCGGGCCATCACGTGGCCGGGCCCGATTTGCGCCGGAAACCCGCGGGATCAAGATGCATGTCGATATCCGGATAATGGCATTCGTCGATCTCGATGCGATCGGTGCCGATGGCGAGAAACTGGCAGGGCAGGGCGGATCGGTTCTGCAGATGGTGGCCGTTGGCGACGCCAGCCGGGAAGGTGGCGATGTCGCCGGGCTTCATAAGGGTTTCGCCATTTTCCTCTACCAGAACGGCTTCGCCAGCGAGCATGACCACCATTTCGTCTTCGTGTGAGTGCCAGTGCCGCTGGCTGGACCAGCTGCCGGCAGCAAGCGTGACGAGATTGGCCCCGAACTGCGTCAGCCCGCCAGCCGCCGCCACCGCCTGCCACGTCCGCGCCAGCACTTGGCTCTGATAGGGCGGCAGATAGTTGGACCCGCGGTTGACGGGCAGGGCATCGACATCAAGCTTCGGCATTAACGCCTTTCAAGCACAACCGGCAGCTTTCGGAAACCGTGCACGAAACATTGCGCGACATATTCCGCCGCGCCGACCTGGCGGGGGAACAGCTTGCGGGCCAGCAATTCTTCCAGCAGCACCGCAATCTGCAGCTCGGCCAGCCGCGCGCCCACACAGCGATGCACGCCAAAACCGAACGACAAATGGCGGCGGGCATTGGCGCGGGTAATGTCAAAGCGTTCGGCATCGGGGAACACGCTCTCGTCACGGTTGCCGCTGATGTACCAGACAACGATCTTGTCGCCCTTTTTCACTGGCACGCCAGCGATATCGGCGTCTTCCACCGCCGTGCGGCGCATGTGGGCCAGCGGCGTCTGCCAGCGCAGCGCTTCGGAAATCGTGTTGCCGATCAGGCTGTGGTCAGCCTCCAGCTTGGCCCATTCGCCGTCATAGCGGTTGAAGGCTTCGATCATGCCCGACATGGAATTGCGGGTGGTATCGTTGCCGCCAACGATCAGCAGGATGTAATTGCCGGTGCGTTCCTGGAACGGCATGTCGCCCATGGCATTGCTGTGCGCCATGGCGCTGATCAGATCGCCGGTTGGCGGGATGGCCTTGCGTTCGGCCATCAACGCATCGAGCGCGTGGGTCATGTCGATCAGATGCTGCTGGCGGATATCCTTGGTGGCGGGATTCAGCGCGGCTTCGATGTCGCCGCCCCAATCCGACCACAAGGTGAGATCGCGGCGCTTTTCCCACGGATAGTCGAACAAAATGGCCAGCATGCCGGTGGTCAGTTCGATGGAAACCCGATCAACCCAATCAAATTGCTCGCCAATCGGCAGGCCATCAATCAG
>NZ_JANPML010000409.1:0-4389 GCF_031422795.1 Sandarakinorhabdus sp. | reverse complement strand
CGCTCGCGCCGCCGATCCAGCGCTGCCACTGTGGGCCAAGACGCTGCCAGCAGAAAATGCCTCCACCCGCATCCTGCAGCGGCTGGGATTCCGGCGAACCGGGATCGTGCAGGATCATGAAATCGGCGACGCATGGCGCTGGCAACTGGCGGCGTCTGCCTGAGTTTTGCGGGCCCAGCGTCTGGCCGACAGCTCTTGCGCCCGCGCCCCGAACGCGGCACGCACTGGCAGACATGATCGATACCGAACCCCTGCTCGTTCTCAATCCTGCGCTTGATCGGGCGGCGCTGGCCGCCGAATTTGCCCGGGATGGCCGCGTGCAGATCCGCGACGTTCTCACCGCTGAATCCGCCGCCGCCGTGCTGGAATTGTTGAGTCAGCAGACGCCGTGGGGGCTGTCGTGGCAGGCGGGCACCGATGGCCCGCACAAGCTGCGCCAGCCCGCCGCTGCCGCGCTGAACAGCGCTGATTGGCAATATATCTACGGCAAGCTTGGTGCCGCTCAGGCGCAGGGCGTGTTTGCCTTCATCTACTCGCAGTATCAGGCCTATGACGCGCACCGCGAAGGCTGGTCGGCCGGCCCGCAGCATGACCGGCTGTACACCGACATCAACTCCCCCGAAATTCTGGGCATGGTGCGCGAGGTGACGGCGCTGCCGCAGATCGTGTGGGCCGATACCCAGGCCACCTTGTTCGGGCCGCAGCAGTTCCTGTCATTGCACCAGGATATTTCCGATCAGGGCTGGCTGGTGGCCTATGTCTTCAGTTTTGCGGCGCAGGAATGGTCACCGGATTGGGGTGGCTATCTGAATTTCTACGACGATGACGGCGACATCATCCGCGGCTATCGCCCGCGCTTCAACAGCCTCAACATGTTCCGCGTGCCGCGCGATCACAGCGTGTCGTTCGTGCCGGGCTTTGCGCCGCCCGACCGTTTTGCCCTGACCGGCTGGTTCCGGGATCGCCAACTATAAGGCTGGGGTTCCAGCGCTGCCCGGCCACCCTGCGGCTTTATCAGGCCGCTTTCGGCAGCAGCCCCTTGATCAGCGCGTGGGCACGGGGATCGCGGATCATGGCCAGTGCGCCCTCCACGCCGCCCAGTTCGGCAAGCCGCGCCGCCGTGGCCGCTGCCGCCGCGCCATCGCCCGACAGTGCCTGCGCCAGGCACAGTGCCGCCAGCGTGGGCGGATAGGTCGGGATATGCTGGGCCGCTTCATTCAACAGCAGCAGCGCGTCTTCAGTCTTGGCCATCCCCAGCAGGCACAGCGCCATGCCGGTGAGATTATAGGGCCGCGCCGCCGATCGCGGATTGAGGCGCAGCGCCAGTTCGAAACGTTCCAGCCCGCGTGCCGCCTGGCCGTTGGCCACGTCGACCCAGCCGCCCCAGAACAGGGTGGACGCCGCCGCCGGCTGCAACTCCAGCGCTCGGCTGATCAACCGATCAGCCGCCGCCATGTCGCCGCCCAGGCACAATTGCACCCCGGCGGCATAACCCAGCACGAACGGATCATCGCTGCCGTGGCGCAGTGCCAGATCATAGTTTCGTTGCGCCAGGGCCCGGTGTGATGCGGTGGCGTGCGGCGCTGGATCATCGCTCCAGCCAGACGCTGCAATCATCGCGTGGCAGAACGCGGCCAGGGCTGCCGCCCAGGCATTCACCGGCTCCAGCACCAGCAATTGCGCCACAAGGTCGGCGGCTTCCAGCACGGGCTCGCGCTGCCATTGCCGGAACAACGCGTTGGCGCGCCAGAACAATTGATAGCGATCGGTCGGTTCCAGCGGCGTGGCAAGCGCCCGCTGCCGTTCGGCGATCTCCACCCGTGAATCGATCAACGGCGCGATGGTGGCGGCAATATGATCCTGCAGGGCGAACATGTTGGTAAGCGGCCCTTCAAAGCTTTGCGCCAGCAATTGCCGATTGGCTGGCCCATCGACCAGACGCAGGCTCACCCGCACCATCCCGCCATCCGCGCGCACACTGCCTTCCACCAGATAACGCACGCCCAACTGCCGGCTCAGCGCCAGCCGGTTGCCAGCCAATGGTGGGCCATTGGCCGAACCGGCCGCCACAACGAACAAGGTGGAACAGCAGGCCAATGCGCCAGACACGTCTTCGGCCACGCCATCGGCCACGAAACCCAGATCGCCCGCCGGCGACAGATCAGCAATCGGCAACACCGCGATCGACGGCTGGACCGGCAGCGGCGCGGCCGCGCCGCCCGGCAATTCGGCGGCGCTGGTTGCGGGCGGCGCTGCAGCAGCCGGACGGTTGTTGCCATCCAACGCCTGGCGCTGCTCGCGCAGCCAATCCTCGAACCCGTCTTCACCGGGCAGATCCATGCCTTCCAGAAACTCGCCGGGGCCGCTGCCGTTCAGCGCATCCACCGCCAGCCGGGTCAGATCAATCCACGCCCGCTGATAATCGGCATACAGCAGCGGCGATGCCTTGGCACCATTCACCGCCAGCCGCAGATTGGCCAGTTCACGGCGCAGGCTGGCCTGGGCCTGCACGGCCGGCCGGCTGCCCCACAGGCGATCCTGCAGCCAGCCGCGGGTACGCTCACCATCCGGTGCCATCACCAGCATGGCCATCAGGGCCCGGCCCTTGCGGCTGCTGATTTCGATGCGAACGCCATCGGGGCCGCTCAGCCGAAACGGGCCGACCAGTCGCAGTCGATAAATGCTCCCCCTCGATGACGGCATCAACAAAACCCCCGTATCCAGCTAAACCCTTGATGCCGATTGGATCAAGCGCGGATTTCCCGCCGGGTTCGCGCTGCATCGCAGCCGCAGCGCACCTGGCCAACAGTCAACCGCCATGGCCACATGCAAGGAGGTGGCCGATGTCATTACCGCCTTCGAACTGGCGGAGAGCCTGCCTTTCCTGGCCGATGTCGCGCGGCTGGAATTTGCCCGCGTGTGCGCCTGGCACGCCGCCGATCCGGCCAACGCCGGCCTGAATGATGGTGATGCCATCGGCCTGCTCGGTATCGAACTGCACAGCCGCCGCCGCAACCGCATGAACGGCAGCGTGCGCCGCAGTGGCGACGATGGCTTTGCCGTCCATGTCGAACACAGCTTCGGCAATTGCCCGCAATATATCCAGCTGCGCGACTGGCAGGCGGTTGTCCAGCCGGCCACAGTGCCGGGCCACGTGGTGCGGCAGGATCATCTCGACGCCGCAGCGCGCGCCATGATCGCGGCTGCCGATACATTCTTCGTCGCGTCGTATCTGGATGGCGACGCTGGCCGTCAGGTCGATGCCTCGCATCGCGGCGGCAAGCCCGGTTTCGTGCGCATCGAAGCCGATGGCGCGCTAACCATTCCCGATTTCGCCGGCAATCTGCATTTCAACACGCTGGGCAATTTCCTGCTAAATCCGCGCGCCGGGCTGACCTTTGTCGATTTCGCCAGCGGCGACCTGCTGCAGACGACCGGCGAGGCCGAGGTCATCCTGGAATCCCCCGAGATCGCCGCCTTCCAGGGCGCTGAACGGCTCTGGCGCTTCCGGCCGCGGATCGTCGTGCGCCGAGCGGCAGCGCTGCCGCTGCGCTGGACGTTCCGCGACTGGTCGGCCAATTCGCTGATGACCGGTTCGTGGGAAGACACGGCATCGCGGCTGCAGGCGCAGGCACTGGCAACGCAGTGGCGGCCGTTCCGAGTCGCGCGCATCGTCGATGAAAGCGCGGTCATCCGCTCCTTCCACCTCGAACCCGCCGATGGCGCCGGCATCACCCCGCACCGCGCCGGCCAGCATCTGCCCATCCGCCTCACCATTCCGGGCGAAGCCAAGCCCGTCGTGCGTACCTACACGCTGTCAACCGCGCCGTCGGACGGCTCCTATCGCATCAGCGTCCGGCGGCAGGGCCTCGCTTCGGCGTTTCTTCACGACCAGATTGGCGTTGGCGACATCATCGAGGCGCGCGCTCCGGCGGGCGATTTCACGATCGATGCCGCCGAACGCCGCCCCGCCGTACTGATCGGTGCCGGGGTCGGGGTGACGCCGATGCTCGCGATGCTGCGCCATTTGGTTTACGAAGGGCTGCGCACGCGGCGGGTGCGGCCTACCGTGTTCATTCAAGCAGCGCGTACCCGCAGCGAACGCGGCTTCGATGCCGAAATTGCCGAACTGGTGGCGCGCGCCGATGGCAAGGTGCGGCTGGTCCGCACGCTCGATGACACGACCGACGGCGCATTGGCCGGCGTGGACTATGAAGCCGCCGGCCGGGTCGACATGGCGTTGCTGCGCCAGGTGCTCGGATTTGACGATCATGATTTCTACCTGTGCGGCCCGCCGCCGTTCATGCAGGCGCTCTATGACGGCCTGCGCGATCTCAACATTGCAGATGGTCGCATCCATGCCGAAGCCTTTGGCCCGGCCTCCATGCG
>NZ_JANPML010000408.1:0-5358 GCF_031422795.1 Sandarakinorhabdus sp. | reverse complement strand
TAGCGTGATCACCTGACCGTCAAAGCCCGGCTCCACGCCCGCCGGCAATTCGGAACGCAGCATTTCATAGTCCATGGATTGATCCATGTGGGTGAGCACCGCCCTGCCCGGCCGGCGCTGGTCGATCCACGCCAAAGTCTGCTCAAGATGACTGTGGGTTGGGTGCGGTTCCCGCCGCAGCGCATCAACCACCCATAGATCAAGCCCGGTCAGCGCGGCATCCGCACGTGCATCAAAACCTTTTACATCAGTGGAATAGGCAAAAGACCTATCAGCATGATCAAAGCGCACGCCCGTCGATTCAATATCGCCATGCAATTGCGGAAATGGCGTGATCACAAGGTCGCCGAGTTGAACCGGGCCGGCAAGATCATGGGCGGTGCAGGTGGCAGGATAGCCCACCGCGCCCTTGAACACATAATCAAAGCGTGATGTGAGCACGGCAAAGGTTTCGGGGCTGGCCCACACGTCAACAGGCCGGCGCATGACGTGGAAGACCTGGCGCAGATCATCGATACCATGGGCGTGATCGGCATGATCGTGAGTGATCACAACGGCATCAAGATGCGCGGCGCGGGCGCTGAGCAGTTGTTCGCGGCAATCCGGCCCGCAATCGATCAATACGGTCTTGCCGGCGGCTTCAACCAGAATTGACACACGGCGGCGGCGGTTCTTAGGGTTTTCCGGGTCACAATGGCCCCAATTGCCGGTACCATCTGTTCCGCCGATCCGCGGCACGCCGCTGGAGGTGCCGCAGCCGAGGATCGTGACCTTCATGCCGTTTTGGTGAAGAGCGCGTGGAAATTGGCCGTGGTGGTGGACGCCAGCTCGGCCTCGCTCACGCCGCGCAGGTTGGCCAGAAAGCGCGCGGTGTGGGCGACATAGGCCGGCTCGCACGTCTTGCCGCGCATCGGCACTGGCGCAAGATAAGGCGAATCCGTTTCCACCAACAGGCGATCTGCCGGAATGGTCTTGGCAGTTTCAGCCAAATCGCGGGCGTTCTTGAAGGTGACGATACCCGACAGCGAGATGTAGAAACCCAGCGCAAGTGCTTCATCAGCAAAGGATTGGCTGGCCGTAAAACAGTGGATGACACCGGTCAACCGCCCTTCTCCCGGCTCTTTCAGCAGCGCCAGCGTGTCGGCTTCGGCATCGCGGGTGTGAACGATCAGCGGCAGGCCGGTGGCGCGTGCAGCCTCGATATGGCTGCGGAAACTGGTCTTCTGCCGATCGCGGTCTGACTTGTCGTAATAATAGTCGAGCCCGGTTTCACCAATGGCCACCACGCGCGGGTGATGGGTGGCGGCGATCAGGGTCGCAGCATCGGTATCGGGATGTTCATCGGCCTCATGGGGATGGATGCCCACACTGGCCCACACACCATCGTGCCCATCGGCGATGGCAATCACCCCGTCCCACTCGCTCACCCGGCAGGAAATGGCGAGGAAACCGCCAACGCCCGCATCACGGGCACGGGCCAGCACGCCGGGCACATCTTCGCCCAGGCTGGCGTAGTTGAGGTGGCAATGGCTGTCGATCAGCACCGCTTCAACCTTCCAGCGTGATGCGCGGGAACACGCCGACCGGCGCCGGCAGCTGCACATCAACTTCAACTGGCGTATTGAAGCCATTGAAATCGCGCGCATCCGCTGCTACGCCAAGCTGATCGAGCAGCTGCGCTGTGCTGGCTGGCATGAAGGGCTGGGCCAGGATGACGATCCGCCTTGTGGCGTCCAGCGTGGCGGCCAGCACCTCAGCCATGCGCGTCACGTCGGTCTTGGCCAGCGCCCACGGCGCATTCTCGGCGAAATAACCGTTGGCTGCTGCCACCATTGTCATCAGCGAATCCAGCGCCTTGTGCAGCGCCAGCGCGTTCATGGCGGCGAAATAGGCAGTGCTGCCGGTGATGAAGGCCTCTTTCAGGCGGGATTCCGTTTCGCCCGGTGTGCCAGCGCGGGTCGGCATGACACCGCCCAGGTTCTTGCTCACCATGGAAAGGCTGCGCTGCGCCAGATTGCCGATGCCATTGGCCAGATCGGCGTTGGTGCGTTCAACAATGGCTTCGTCGCTGTAGCTGCCGTCTTCGCCAAAGGCGACTTCGCGGCACAGGAACCAGCGCAACCGGTCAACGCCGAAGCGTTCCACCATTGCGGCCGGATCGACAACATTGCCCACCGATTTCGACATTTTCTCGCCGCGGTTGAGCACAAAGCCATGGCCGAACACCGATTTTGGCAGCGCAAGGCCGGCCGAGATCAGGAAGGCGGGCCAATAGACGGTGTGGAACCGCACGACATCCTTGCCAACGACATGCAGATCCGCCGGCCACCACTGGCCATCCAGGCCGCCCTGACCGCTTTCATCTGCACCCGTGAGATAATTGGCCAGCGCATCCAGCCACACGTACATGACATGGGTTTTGCCGTCTGGGCTGGCCTCACCCGGCACCGGAATGCCCCAGGTGAAACTGGTACGGCTGACCGACAGATCCGAAAGCCCGCCAGCAACAAAGGCGCGCATCTCGTTGAAACGGCTTGATGGCTGGATAAAGCCGGGCTGGCCATCATACAGCGCCAGCAACCGTTCCTGATAGGCGGAGAGCTTGAAGAACCAGCTTTCCTCCACCGTCCAATCCACTGGCGTGCCTTGCGGCGACAGCTTCAGTTTGGCGCCGGCAGCATCTTCGGCTTCAATCAGTTCGGCTTCGTCATAATAGGCTTCATCGCGAACGGAGTACCAGCCTTCGTAACGGCCAAGATACAGATCGCCATTGGCTTCCATGCGCTGCCACAATTGCTGCACCAGCGCCTTGTGGTCATCATCGGTGGTGCGGATGAAGCGATCGAAACTGATGCCCAGCGCTTCGTCCAGTTCGCGGAACGGCGCCACCATGTCATCAACATAGGCCTTGGGCGCCTTGCCGGCAGCGCGGGCGGCCTGATCGATCTTCAGGCCATGTTCGTCAGTGCCGGTGAGGAAGCGCACGCCATAGCCATCGAGCCGCTTGAAACGGGCGATGACATCGGTGGCAATCGCTTCATAGGCGTGGCCCATGTGCGGCCGGCCGTTGGGATAGGCGATGGCGGTGGTGACATAGAAGCGCGGTTTCGACATGCACCGGGCAATGCGGCAATATCAGGCCCGTTTCAAGCCGGCACAGACGCCAGATGCAAGGCGAGACGATGCGCCACCTGCCCGGGCTCCAATTGCAGCGGCACGGCTTCACGCGCCAGACGGCTCGCAGCCTCCCATTCGGCGATGGCTGCAGCGCGTGCCGGGCCATTCAAACGCTGCGCCCGCGCCGCAATCAAGGCCGGCACCCGATCGAGCAGGGCGGCATAACGCCCTTCCCTGCCCTTGCCGCCAATGCCGCGAGCCAGCATCAGCGCCGCCGGGTTGGCGATCTGCGGCGGCAGCGCAGACAGGGCGGCCAGATCCTTTTCCAGGGCCGTGATGCCAGCACTGGCCAGCGCGATGGCACGGCCCGGACAGCCTTCGGCGAGGCGCAGGAGCAGTTTTTCATCTTCGCCTTCAAGATCGGCACTGTTCAGCACACGCGACACGTCGCTATCATTCAGGCGCGAAAAACGCAGCGTGCGGCAGCGCGAGCGGATGGTGGGCAGCAGTCGTCCCGGCGAGTGGCTGACCAACAGAAACACCGTATCTTCCGATGGTTCCTCAAGACTTTTCAGCAACGCGTTGGCAGTATTGCGGTTCATGTCGTCTGCCGCATCGATGATCACGACGCGGCGCGGCCCCAGCATGGGTGTGCCGGACAGGAATTCGCGCAGCGGCTGCCCCTCGCTATCAGGCCGACGCACGATCTGGCCGATGACGATCTCGCTGCGCAGCTTGCCGGTCTTGGCCTGTGTGCGCTCGATCAGGCGGAAATCGAGATGCGACCCCGCCGCCATCAACCGCGCCGCCTCGCCATCTGCCGGCACGGCAAGCCCGGTTCCGGCAGGGGCGCCCGCCAGCAGCCAGATGGCAGCTTCACGGGCAAACAGCGCCTTGCCCAGCCCCTGCTGGCCAACCAGCAGCCACGCATGGTGCGGGCGCCCCGTGACGAAAGCCGACGTGAAGGCCTCAACCTGGGCGGCGTGGCCGATCAAGGGGCTCACAGCGCCGCCCTGATGCGGGCTGCCACGTCGTCGATGCTGCCGCTGGCGCTAATCGCCCGGCAACGGCCCGGTTCGGCGGTGGGCAGGGCCACGAAAAATTCCTGCACGCGGGCATGGAAATCGCCGCCAATCGCTTCGAACCGCGCTTCTGTGCCGCCACGGGCCGCGGCGCGGGCCAGGCCTTCTGCTTCATCCAGCAGCAGCACCAGGGTGAGGTCAGGCCACAGGCCCACGGCTTCGTTGTGCAGATCGATCAACGCGGCATCTTCCAGCCCGCGCCCTGCGCCCTGATAGGCGCGGGTCGAATCGATGAAGCGGTCACAGATCACCGTGGCACCGCGTTCAAGTGCCGGGCGGATGACGCGGGCAACATGATCCACGCGCGCCGCCGTCATCAGCAGGGCATCGCTCCACGGCGTCCAGCGGTCAGGGTCGCCGGTGACCAGCAAGCCACGGATGGCCTCGGCGCCCGGCGTGCCACCCGGTTCGCGGGTCAGCACCACCTCATGGCCATCGGCTCGCAGCACATCGGCCAGCAGCCGTGCTTGCGTGGACTTGCCGCTCCCCTCGCCGCCTTCCAGCGTGATGAACCGGGCGCTGTGCATCAACCGAAGAAGCTCATCACCCAGTTCCAGGCGCGGCGGAACATGCCGGCTTCCTCGATGGCAACTTGCGTCACCAGCGGGGCCTTCACCGGTGCCTGGCCGGGCATGGTGACAGTGAGCCAGCCCACCTGTTGGCCGGCTTTCAGCGGCGCCGTCAGGCCGGGCAATGCCTCAACGCTGGTCTTGCGCTCCATGCCAAAACCGCGCGGCAGGGTAACAAACAGATCTTTGCCGGCCACCGCGTCAATCTGCGGATCGGTAGCACCACTGATCGCGACCTTGCCCATCACCTGGCCCTTTTTGCCGAGCGGGATGTTCTGCCAGGCGGCAAAGCCCCAGTTCATGAAATCGACGCTGGCCGAGACGCGGTCGCCAAAGCTGGGCAGGCCGGCAACCACCATCACGAGGCGGCGGCCGTTCTGCACGGCAGACCCGGTGAAACCATAGCCGGCCTCTTCGGTGTGGCCGGTCTTCAGGCCATCGGCACCAGCGACCTTGCCCAGCAACGGATTGCGGTTGCCCTGGGTGATGGCCTGGCCGGCACCCATGGTCTTGCCCCAGGTGAAGCCTTCCTTCTGGTAGAAGCGGGCATAAAGATCGGGGAAATCGCGGATGGTGGCTTCCGCAATGGT
>NZ_JANPML010000407.1:0-4343 GCF_031422795.1 Sandarakinorhabdus sp. | reverse complement strand
TGTGATCACGACGGCATCGTGCCTGAGCACGGCGCCCGGCCAGCCGTGCCGAGTGGCGAGCCAGCGCGCCGCTGCCTGACAACGCCGCGCCTGGGCAAGATGCAGCGCCGCCACGCCGGAGTCGAGAGTGGGCCGCGCCTTTACCTCCACAAAAACCAGCGCGTCGCGGCGACGGAGCAGCAGATCAATCTCGCCGCCAGGCGTCTTCAGGCGGCGGCCGAGCAGCCGATAACCCTTGGCGATCAGCCAGATGGCGGCGACATGCTCGGCCAGGCGGCCCTTTCGCTCATTGGCCTTTCGGCGGGAATCAGCCATGCTTCAGGGCCAGCGCGCGAGCATAGACTTGCGCTTTGGGCAGGCCCAGCCGGTCAGCCACGGCCTTGGCGGCGTCTTTAACGCGCTTGGTGCCCAGCGCTTCCCGCAGCGCCGAATCAAGATCATCCGCCGTGGCCGCCGGCGCCGGCAGCGGCGGGCCGACCATCACGACAATCTCGCCCTTGGGCGGCGCATCCGCCCAGCGAGCGGCCAGTTCCGACAGCGGGCCCGTAATCATCTCTTCGAATTTCTTGGTGAGTTCGCGGCCCACGGCGGCTGGCCGGTCGCCCAGCCCGGCGTGCAGCGCCGCCAGCGTGACCGCCAGGCGCGGCCCGGATTCGTAGAACACCAATGTTGCCGGCACGGCGGCCAGTTCGGCAATCGCATCGGCCTTGGCCTTTGCCTTGGTGGGCAGGAAGCCGGCAAACAGAAACCGGTCTGTGGGCAGGCCGGCGATGCACAGGGCGGCAATCACCGCCGATGGTCCGGGCACCGTGACCAGATTGACGCCCGCCGCGCGCGCTTCGGCCACCAGTTTGTAGCCGGGATCGGAAATCAGCGGCGTGCCAGCGTCGGAGACCAGCGCCACGGGCTCATTCAGCGCCTGCGCAATCAGGCGGGGGCGCATCACGCCGGCGTTGTGATCGTGATAGGGCAACATCCTGGTCTTGATGCCGAATGCCCCAAGCAGCTTGCCCGTTACCCGTGTGTCTTCGCAGGCGATCAGACTGGCGCGGGCCAGCACCAGCAGGGCGCGGGCGGTGATGTCCATGAGATTGCCGATCGGGGTGGCCACAATGTATAGGCCGGCGGCAAGTGGTTCGGCGGGCGGGCTGGCCGGATCAAATGAAGGGTGCTGGATCACATGGCTATCAAGAGCGGGGTTGAGCCCGGCTGGCAAGTGTTGCGCAGCGTTTTCATCGGGCTTGGCGTGCTGGTCGCGGCCTGTTCGACGCCCAAAAGGGCCCCGCCGGTGATTGCACCGCCGCCGCCGCCGCCGGTCGTCGCGCCGCAGGTGGTGCCGCTGCCCGAAGCCCGGCTGAACAAGGTGGCGCTGCTGGTGCCGCTTACCGGCCCCAACGCAGCGCTGGGCGAATCCATCGCCAATGCCGCCGCGCTGGCCATGGCCGATCTCGGCAGGCCGCAGGTGCAACTGCTCAGTTTCGATACAGCGCCGGGTGCGGGCGAAGCGGCGGCCAAGGCGATGGCCGCCGGTGCCGGCCTGATCCTGGGGCCGCTGCTGGCCAGCGATGTGCCGGCGGTGACGGCGGCCGTGGCCGGGCGGCCGGTGCCCATCCTGTCGTTTTCCAATGATGCCGGGGCGGCCGGTGGCGATGTTTTCGTCATGGGCTTTCAGCCCGGCCAGGCCATTGCCCGCGTCATCAATTATGCGCGCAGCCGCGGCGTGGATCGTTTTGCGGCGCTGGTGCCGCAGGGTGCCTATGGCCAGCGCGCGCAGCTGGCGTTCGTGAAGGCGGTGAACGATGCGGGCGGCCGCTCGACCGCGGTCGTCTCCTACGCCCGCGATCCGGCCAAGCTGGCGGCAGCGGCGGCGCAGGTGACCAACTATGATGCCCGCGTGCGCGCCAGCGGCAAGCCGCAGATTCGCGCCGATGGCACGGTGGCGCGGGTGGCCGGCGCGCTGGCGCCGGTGCCGTTCCAGGCGCTGATGATTGCCGATTCCGGCGCAGCCGCAGCGCGTTTCCTCACGCCGCTGGCGCGATTTGGCGCAGCACCCGGCCAGATGGTGATCCTGGGCACCGAATTGTGGAACAACGAGCCTGGTTTGGCCCGGGTGCCGGCGCTGAAGGGCGCGCTGTATGCCACGGTGTCGGATACACGCTTCAACAGCCTGGCCGCGCGGTATCGCGCCAAGCACGGCACCAACCCGTCGCGGCTGGCTTCTTTGGGCTATGATGCGGTGCTGCTGGCAAGCAGCCTGGCGGCGCGCTGGCCGCTGGGGCAACCGTTCCCGCGCGCCGCCCTGCTGGCCCGCGACGGTTTTGCCGGCATCGATGGCGCGTTCCGCTTCACCCCGTCGGGCGTTGCCGAACGCGCGCTGGAGGTTGATCAGTTGGGCACGGGCACCGTTTCGCCGGCACCGAACAGCTTCTAACGCGCGATCTCTGCCAGCACGGCATTGGCCAGTGGCCAGCCGGCGGCGGTGAGGCGCAGGCCGCGTGCGTCGCTGATCAGCAGGCCCTGTGCCACCAGCCGGGCAACGGCATCGGGCTTTACCGCATCGGCCAGCGGAGTGCCGCTGCGCGCGGCAAAGCGCGCCGCGTCCAGCCCTTCGGCCAGCCGCAGCCCCATCACCAGCGCTTCGGTGGTGCGTTCCGCCACGGTGAGCGGTGTCTCGCTCTCCATGCCGTGGCCGGCCTCGGTAACGCCGGCCAGCCATTGTTCCGGCTTCTTGCGCCGCAGCGTCGCCACGCCTTCCCGTCGGCCATGGGCGCCTGGCCCGATGCCGGCATAATCGCCATAGCGCCAATAGGTCAGATTGTGCCGGCTTTCGCGGCCGGGGGCGGCGTGGTTGGAGATTTCATAGGCCGGGATGCCTGCCGCCGCCGTCACGCCTTGGGTGATGGCAAACAGATCGGCGCTGGTATCCTCATCGGGCATGATCAGCTGTCCGCGCGCATGCAGCGCAGCAAAACGCGTGCCGGGTTCGATGGTGAGCTGGTACAGCGACAGGTGCGTGGTGCCGAAACCGAGCGCGCGCGCCAGTTCGGCCTGCCAGCTTTCGCGGGTCATCCCCGGCCGATCGTAGATGAGATCAAAGCTGACCCGCCCGAACGTCGCCTGCGCCACATCCAGCGCCGCCAGCGCGGCGGCAACGTCATGCGGGCGGCCGAGCAGTTTGAGCGCGGCGTCATCGAGGGCCTGCACGCCCAACGACAGGCGGTTGACCCCGGCACTGGCAAAGCCGGCAAAACGGCCGGCCTCGACGCTCGACGGATTGGCCTCCAGCGTGATTTCCAGATCGGGTTCAGGGGTCCAGTGCCGCTGGGCGGCCTCGATGATGGCGGCCACGGTGGCAGGCGGCATCAGGCTGGGGGTGCCGCCGCCGAAAAAGATGCTGGCCAGCCGGCGGCCGGGCAGGCGCGCGGCTTCAAAGGCCAGATCGGCGAGCAGGGCCTTGGCCCATGCCGCCTGGTCCACGGACTCGCGGACATGGGAATTGAAATCACAATAGGGGCATTTGGTGACGCAGAACGGCCAGTGGACGTAGAGCGCAACCGGTGGCAGCGCGCCTGTCATGCCGCTGGCGGCAGCAGCGCGTCCAGCAGCCGGAATGCCCGCGCGCGGTGATTGTCTGCTTCCTTTTCGGCGCGGGGCATTTCGCCATAGGTTTGGCGCTTGCCGTCCATCAGGAACATCGGGTCATAACCAAAACCATTGCCCCCGCGCGGCGGCCACACCAGCGTGCCGTCCACCCGGCCTTCCACAGCCTCTGTGTGGCCATCAGGCCAGGCCACGCACAAGGCGCAGATGAAATGCGCGGTGCGGGGTTTGTCGCCCAGCTCCTCGTTCACGCGCGCCATGGCGACGCTGAAATCCTTGCCCGGCCCGGCCCAGCGTGCCGAGTAAATACCCGGCGCGCCGCCAAGGCCATCGACGCACAGGCCGCTGTCGTCGGCGATCGCCGGCAGCCCGCTGGCCGTCGCGGCGGCCAGCGCCTTCAGCCGGGCATTGCCGATGAAACTGGTTTCCGTCTCATCAGGTTCGGGCAAGCCCAGGCTGCCGGCCGACACCACATCCAGACCGTGGGAGCAGAGCAGTTCGGCCAGCTCCACCACCTTGCCCGGATTGTGCGTGGCCAGCACCAACCGGCCCGCCGCCAGCGCTCTCACCGACCGGCAGCCTTCAGCTGGGCGGCAAATACGTCGGCGCAGCCGATGCGGGCGAGGCGGAGCAGGCGCAGCAGCGCTTCCTCGTCGAACGGCACGCCTTCGGCGGTGCCCTGCACTTCGACGATGCCAGCCTTGTCGGTCAGCACGAAATTGGCATCGGTATCGGCGGCGCTG
>NZ_JANPML010000406.1:0-4529 GCF_031422795.1 Sandarakinorhabdus sp. | reverse complement strand
CCCCAAATGGGGGAGGGAGTCAGACCCGCCCGCCGTCGATCACCAGTGATTGGCCGGTGATCATCCGGCTATCGTCGGCGGCCATGAACAGCGCCAGATTGGCCACGTCGGCGGGCAGAATCCGCTCTTTCAGGGCGACCTGTTCCATCCAGGCCGCTTCGGCTTCCGGGGTCAGCCACAGCGCGAGTTGCCGATCGGTGACCACCCAGCCGGGCAGGATGCAGTTCACGCGCACGCCTTGGGGGCCATATTGCCGGGCCAGCGCCCTGGTCAGGCCCACGATGGCCGATTTGGCGGCGACATAGGCCGGCATCCCGGCCGGGCCCAACAGCGCGTTGATCGACGAAAAATTGATGATGCTGCCTCCCGCCGGCATCAGCCGCAGCGCTGCCTGCGTGGCAAAGAAACCGCAATCGAGATTGACCGCCATCAGGCTGCGCCAGCCCGCCTCGTCAACGGCCAGCGGATCATGGCGGCTGTCGTTGGCGACATTGTTGATCAGCACGTCCAGCCCGCCAGCCGTCGCGGCAAAATCGGCAATGGCGGCCTGCAGTGCCGCCGTATCGGTAACGTCCAGCGCCCGGAACCAGGGTGCCGGCTGGCCTGTGGCCACCACCGCTTGCGCCAGCGTCGCCGCTGCCTCTGCGGCCAGATCGACATGGCCTACCACCGCGCCCTGTGTGGCAAAGGCCGCCACCAGCGCCGCGCCAATACCGCTGGCGCCGCCGGTGATGAACACGCGGCGGCCGGCAAGGCTGGGATAGGTCGCAAACTGGCTCATCATCTTCCCTTCACCGGCGCAGCATAGCGGCCCGGCGGCCAACGGCAATCGCTGCCCGGTCTGCATCCCTTTTGGAGCAATTGTCCGCCAACGCGGGCAGGTCGCTGATTCAACTGCGTCCCCAGCGGCCGTTATCTCGCTTGAGATGCATGGCAATTTCGTGCGCTCGGCGGTGGTTGCCCCTGGGGTGACGGCGGCGAGCGCCGGGACGGCCTTGATCGCTACCGGGCTGCATCACTTTGGCCAAACTGGCCAAAAAGGCGGGAAACAGGAGGACGGTTCGATGATGAAATTTCTGAATTTGCGTGTGGCCGGGCATCGCGCCCGCCGTGGTGCCACTGCGCTGGAATATGCCCTGGTGCTGGCCTTTGTGGCGGTTGGCGTCGTGGCAGCACTCAACCTGCTGTCGGCTGATGTTTCGTCCACCATCACCTCGGTTGGTACCAAGGTGAAGGGCGCGCCGGGCGCCATCAAGTAAGCCGGCATGATGGCACCATGGACGGCCCTGCTGGCCATGGTGCCCTTGGCTGCCGTGTGCGCGGCGGATCTGCGCCACCGGATCATTCCGGATTGGTGTGTGGCAGCGCTCGCCATCACCGGGCTGTTGGGCGCCCTGAGTGCCGGGCCGTCCGCCAGCCCGGCAGCAGCGGCGATGGCGCTGCAATCGGCACTGGTGGCCGGCGGCATCTGTGCCCTGATTGGCGGCGGCCTGTCCGCCATCGGTTTGTGGGGCTGGGGTGACGCCAAGTTGCTGGCGGCGGCGGGCCTGATCACGGGCGTGGCCGGCATGCCGCGATTGTTCGTGGGCATGGCCCTGGCTGGCGGCGGCCTCGCGCTGCTGCTGCTGGTGCTGCGCTGGTTCGTGCGGCGTGGCCGGCTGCGCCTGAAACCCGATGCTCCGCGCTGGCTGCGTGCCGAACGCCGCCGACTGCGCCTCGCCCCTTCGGTGCCTTATGGTCTGGCCATCGTGGCCGGGCTCATTGCCGGGATTTGACGCCATGGTTCAATTGCTCAAACGGCCGCGATTTTTGGCTGTGCTGACGCTGCTGGCCGTGCTGATCGCGGGCGCAGTGCAGTTCGCCTTGTCTGCCCGCCGCGTCGATGCGGCCCCGGTGCAGCAGGCCGCCGCACCCGCACTGGCGATCGTCACGGTTGCCGCCAGCCTGCCGCCCGGCCACATGATCCGCCCCGGCGATCTGACCGAGCTGGCCTGGCCGCAAGGCGATCCACCCCCCGGCGCCATCGTGTCGGGCACACCCCAGGCGCAGGAACTGGCCGGCTCTGTCACGCGGCGCACCCTGGATGCCGGCGAACTGGTTCACGCCGCCGCCGTGATCCGCCCCGGCGAACGCGGATTCCTTTCTGCGCTGGTCGCCCCTGGCAACCGCGCCATCGCCATTGCGGTTGATGCCACCACATCGGCTGGCGGGCTGATCTGGCCCGGAGACCGGGTCGATGTCATCCTCACCCAGGAACTGCGCGACGACGCGGTGCCGCTGGCCCAACGCGTGCTGGCCGAAACCATCCTGTCGAACGTGCGCATCCTGTCGGCCGATCAACGCCTCACTCCGGCGGGCCAGTCCGCGCCCAGCCCGACCGACGTGGCCAGCGATCCTGCCAAGCCCGGTGTGCCGGCCACGGTCACCCTCGAAGTCACCCCGGTCGAAGCCGAGCGCGTCACCGTTGCCGGCACCTTGGGCCGGCTGCACCTGACGTTGCGCGGTGTGACGTCTGCCGCCAACGAAGCACCGGTTCCCGCCATGTGGGCCGGCGGCGTTTCGCCTTCGCTGGCCGGCGTGCGCCAGCGCCCGACCCAGGCCCTGTCGGCGGCTCCGGTGGCGCCGGTCACCGCGGCGGCGCCTGCCGCCAGGCCCGACAGCGTCCGCATCTACCGCGGTTCCAATGGGGATTTGAAATGAACGCCAGATTTGCCATCCCCGCCTTGTTGCTGGCTGCCGTTCCGGCTGCTGGCCAGCAACTGCCGGCGCAATCGCTGCGGCTCACCGTGGGCCAGAGCGAAGTCATCGCGCTGCCCGCTGCGGCCACCAGCGCGCTCGTCGCCCGGCCCGAAGTGGCCGATGTGCAGATGCCGGTGCGCACTCGCGCGTTCGTGTTCGGCAAGGCGCCGGGCCGCACCGCGCTGGTCGCCATGGGCCCGGGCGGCACAGTTCTGGCCAATCTGGCGGTGGAAGTGCTGCCCGATGTCGCCCGCCTGACCGAGGAACTGGCCATGGTGCCCGGCGCCCGGGTTGGCCTGTCGGGCACGGCCATCGTGCTCGACGGCGCAGTTGCCAGCCCGGCCGCTGCCGAACGCGCTGTCAGCCTGGCGCTGGCCGCAGCCGGCGGCAAGGCAGACGGGGTCATCAACCGGCTTTCGGTCAGCATGCCGACGCAGGTCAATCTGCGGGTGCGGGTGGCCGAAGTGTCGCGCACGCTGGCGCGGGAGATTGGCTTTAATTTTGATGTGTTCGGGCGCCTCGGTGGCTTTTCGCTGGGGATTGCCACGGGCCGCGAGATTGTCGGCGCCAGCGGCGAGATTTTGCGCGCACCACGCGGCAGTGCTTCGCTCGCGGTGACGCGGCGCACCGACAGTCTCGACATGAATGCCGTTATCGATGCGCTGGAGGAGGATGGGCTGGTGACCGTGCTGGTCGAACCCAATCTCACCGCGCGATCGGGCGAAACCGCCAGTTTCCTGTCGGGGGGTGAATTTCCGATCCCGGTGAACCAGAATCTCAACAACGTCGTGATCGAGTTCAAGCGTTTCGGCGTGTCGCTGGACTTCACCCCGACCGTGCTCGACGATGGCCGCATCAGCCTGAAGGTGCGCCCCGAAGTATCGGAACTGAACGACGCGGCCAGCGTGGAAATCCAGAATATCCGCGTGCCCGGCCTGTCGGTGCGGCGGGCGGAAACCACGGTCGAACTGGGCAGCGGGCAAAGTTTTGCCATTGCCGGCCTGGTGCGGGCCAACGCGTCGAACATCCGCCGCGCGGTGCCCTTGCTGGGCGATATTCCGGTGTTGGGCGCGCTGTTCCGATCGACGCGCTTCCAGCGCCAGGAAACCGAACTGGTCATCATCGTGACGCCCTATCTGGTCTCGCCCACCAACCCGGCGGCGCTGGCGGTGCCAACCGATGGCATCTCGCCTGCCATCAGCACGGGCGCAGCGCTGGCGGGCAAAATCAAATCCACCAAGCCCATCAATGGCTTCATCCTGGAGTGAGTGCGATGATCCGGCTTTTCCTCCTGCTGATCGCCGCCGCTCCGGCGCTGGCGCAAACCCCGCCGCCAGGCCCAGCGCCAACACGCTGGGGCAAGGCCAACACTGCCAATCTGGCCGCCATGGCGCGGCCGCAAGACCTGGCGCAGCCAGTGCCCTCCAGCCCGGCCAACGGCCAGATCGAAGCCGCCGCCGTCACCCGGCTGTTGACCGACAAGACCAAGGATCTGGTTCGCGAAAACGCCCGCCAGGGTGGCGGCGGAGGGCCGCAATGAACGCTTTTGCCCCCATGAATCCCACGGACAGCAATCGCATCTCGGGCGTGCTCGCCTATGTTCAGGATGCCGAGACCGAGGCCGCGCTGAAGCGTGTGGCCGTGCATCTGGCGCTGCCCGGTTTTGACGTGCGGCGCGGCAATATTGCGACGGCAACGGCCGATCTGCGCCAGCAACGCTCCCCGGCGCTGCTGTTCGTCGATGTCGCCGGCATCGATCGCGTGTTCGATGCCGTGCAGGCGCTGTCGGA
>NZ_JANPML010000405.1:0-1711 GCF_031422795.1 Sandarakinorhabdus sp. | reverse complement strand
GACCAGCGAGCGCGAATATGAATGGCGGCGATTCTATACGCGATACATGCAATTGGTGAATGATTACAAGAATATGGGTGGGCGCGTTACGACCGGCAGCGATCCCGGTTTTATCTGGCAGACCTGGGGCTTTGGTTACATCCTCGAACTGGAACTGCTGCGTGAGGCGGGCTTTGCGCCGCTGGAGGTGATCCAGTCCGCCACCATCAACGGCGCCCGCACACTGGAGGAACCCAAGGGCCGCGAGCCGGACTTTGGCCTGATCCGCGTGGGCATGCGCGCCGATCTGATCGTGGTGCCGGAAAACCCGCTGCACAATCTGAAGACGCTGTATGGCACCGGTTTTGCCCGGCTGGACGAGGCGACGCAGAAAACCGTGGTGAAGGGCGGCATCCGTTGGACCATCCGCGACGGCATCGTGCACGACGTGCCGGCGCTGTTGAAGAGCGTGGAGGATCAGGTGGTGGCGGCGAAGGCGGCGCGGCAGTAGGACAGCAACGAATGCACTCTTGGTTCAACAATCTACCTCCAGATGATCCATCAATGGAGGATATGTATCTAAATGTTGGACGAGCACTGTGCCAATGGAGCAATATGGAAGTCAATCTATGTGAACTTTTCCACCAGGTTTCTGGAAGAGACGACGCGGTATCGTCCCACAAAGAATTTTTTAAACTGCATGGGTCGCAGCCACGGCTTGAAAAACTACGGAAGCAGCTTGCTAGCAATGGCTCAGGACTCAGGCTTCTGGGTTTCTATTTGAGATTTATAGATATTTGTATCAAACTCGTGCCGATCAGAAATGAAATCGCTCATGGTCAAGTGGTTGGATTTCACGGAGAAGGTGTAGTCGATATCGTGGGACCGAAACGCATCTACGATGGCCTGCAGCCCTTCATATCATCTCATCAGGTTTTGGAATTTTCGCGGTATATTTTTAAATTGAACCACATTCTTTGGTATGCATCTGAATTTGAGCATAAATCTGGGAGCGCCGACGAAACGCTTCCTGAGCAAAGATTGGCCGATCTCGGCGTGTTTCAGTTGTGAAGCCGGCCTCCATTCTCGATTACCGCGCCGCGTCGCACCGCCGGGTGCCGCGTTTTCTGTTCGATTATACCGATGGCGGCAGTTACGCGGAGCAAACGCTGGCCGCCAATGAGGCCGATCTGGCGGCCATCCAGCTTGATCAGCGGGTACTGGTGGATGTGTCACGGATCGACACGCGGGTGAAGCTGCTGGGGCAGCAAATGGCGATGCCGGTGATCCTCGCGCCCGTCGGCTTGGGCGGGCTGCACGCACGGCGCGGGGAGGTGCAGGCCTGGCTTGCGGCGCAAGAGGCAGGCATCGCGATGGCGCTGTCTACCGTGTCGGTGTGCAGCCTTGCGGAGGTGACAAAGGGCGGCGGCGCGGCGCCGTGGTTCCAGCTGTATCTGACGAAAGACAAGGCCGCCAACGAAGCCATGATCGCCACGGCGCGTGAACAGGGCTGTCCGGCGCTGGTGCTCACCGTCGATCTGCCCACACCGGGCGCGCGTTACCGTGATGTGCGCTCCAGCCTCACCGGCGCGCCGGGCCTGGCCGGCTGGCTGCACCGTGCGGCCCAAGTGGCGGCGCGGCCGCGCTGGGCGGTGGATGTCGGGCTGCTCGGTGGGCCAGTGGCGATGGGCAATCTCACGCAATTGGTGGGGGCGAAGGCGCCGCTTTCCGA
>NZ_JANPML010000404.1:0-1772 GCF_031422795.1 Sandarakinorhabdus sp. | reverse complement strand
CACGCCGCCCAGTCCCGCCCGGCTGAAATACTCCGCCAGCTCCGGCCCGGAGAACCACGGCGACGCAATCTTCTGGAACGGCAGCGTGTAGCCGATCACGATGCTCACGCCGCCGATCTGCCCGAGCAAACCGGTGGACGGATAATGCAGCGGCGAATCCGCCGACGGCATGTAGGGCGACGTGGGCACCCACGGCAGGCCGGTGTCGCGCCACGTCATCCAACGGCGCCAGTTTTCCATCTTGAGAACTTTCAGCGCGCAGGGCTTCGCGATCCAACGCTCGCCATTGATCATCTGAGCGAGTTCGCCGGCGGTCATGCCGTAGGCGTAGGGGATGGGCCATTGCCCGACCATCGAGCGAAACTCAGGGCGGAGCAGCGGCCCCTCGATGCGTTCGCCGCCGATGGGATTCGGGCGGTCGAGCACGACAAAGGCGACGCCGTTGGTCGCACACGCTTCCATGGCGAGCCCCATTGAGCTGATGAAGGTGTAGGAGCGGCAGCCGGTATCCTGAATGTCGTAAACGAGGGCATCCAGGCCCTGAAGCATCGCGGCGGTGGGCTTGCGCACGGGACCGGGGCCATAGAGTGTGTAGACGGGAAGGCCGGTGCGCGGGTCGGTGGTGTTGGGGAACTCCTGTCCGGCGGGGACGTTGGCATTCAAGCCGTGTTCCGGGGCGAAGAGCGCGACCAGTTTCACCCCGGGAGCGCGGCGCAAGATGTCGATGGTGGATTCGAGCCGAGAATTGACGCCGGAAGGATTGGTGAGCAGGCCTACGCGCTTGCCGCGCAGCGCTTCAAAGTTCGTGGCGGCGAGAACTTCATTGCCGAGCCGAACTTGGGCGAACGTGCCAAAGGTGCCCAGCCAGATCAGGCACGCGAGCATATTGGAAATAGGGCTGCACCAACCATTTTTCGCCAGCATAACTGTAGATCACGTTGAACATCGTGCTGTTGTTCTGCACCACCGGCGTGGAGAAGGTGGAGCGCGCGTTGCGATCCAGCGCGGCGGCCAGCACCAGCGAAAGGGTGTGCGGGCCATCGACATAGGAAACAATGCCCGACAGCCAGTTGAATTTGCCGGAGAAAAAGCCATCCGTAAGCGCCAGCCCGGCGGTGATCTTGCCCGCCGTCACATTGGCCTGCACGCCGCGTGTAAGCACATTTTCCTGGCCCCACAGCACGCCGCGTTCGATGTTGAGATTCTGGAAACTGAACGGCGCTTCCAGCCCGATCATCGCCGGCAGGATGCCGGCCTGAACGTTGAACGCCGAAGATGGCGCAATCTTCACCCACGCCTGCGGCACCGGGCCATAGGTGGCATCGGTGAAGGTGGCGGCGCGGGCGTAGGGCAGGCCCAACGTTTCATGACGGTAGAGGCCTGCCTGCACCAGAAACTGGAACACGCCTTCGGGTTTCTGGATGATCACCTGGGCGTTTGACACATCGGCAAAGCTGCTGGCCACGCCAGGCGTGGTGTTGGACTGGGTACCGACAAAACCGCTGGCGATGCCGGAGATGTAGATCTTGCTGCCGCCCAGATCGACACTGAGCGGCTTGGGATTGTAGCTGATCGGCCCGCTCAGGCCCGGCAGCAGCGGCGGCGGCGCGTCCTGCGCTGCGGCGGCACCTGCACCCAGCAGTGCTGCGCCGGCCAGAGCGCGGGCAAGCAGCGAAATCGGATCAATCATGCAGGGTCCTTTGTGCGGAGTATTGAAAATATCGTATCGCTTGGCCGGCGATGACCATCCAACAATGCACGGCAACACCAAA
>NZ_JANPML010000403.1:0-1649 GCF_031422795.1 Sandarakinorhabdus sp. | reverse complement strand
TGCTGCTGATGTCGGCGCTGACGCTGCTGCCGGCGGCGCTGTTGATGATGACCGCCTTTACCCGCATCGCCATCGTGCTGGCCATTTTGCGGCAGGCGCTGGGGCTGGGGCAGAGCCCGCCCAACCAGCTGCTGGTCGGCACGGCGCTGCTGCTGACCATCTTCGTGATGCGGCCGCAGCTCGACCGGATTTACGACGGCGCCTGGAAACCGATGGTGGCCGGCAGCCTGCCCGCTGAAACCGCGCTGGCGCGGACGGGGGCAGAGCTGAAGACCTTCATGCTGACGCAAACGAGGAGCAAAGACCTGACGCGCTTTGCCGAAATTGCCGGCGGCGGGCCTTATGCGAAGCCGGCCGATGTGCCGCTGCCAGTGGTGATGCCGGCGTTCGTGTCGAGCGAACTGAAGACGGCGCTGGAAATCGGCCTGGTGATCTATCTGCCGTTCCTGATCATCGATCTGATCGTGGCCTCGATCCTGATGGCAATGGGGATGATGATGGTGTCGCCGGCCACGGTGTCGTTGCCGCTGAAGATTGCGCTGTTCGTGATTGTCGATGGCTGGAGCCTCGTGCTCGGCGCACTGGCCAAGAGTTTTGGATCATGATCGGCGGTAACGCTCCCGACGATGTGATGCTGGGCGACCTGGCGCGGGAGGCCGTGCTGCTGTTTGCCGGCAGCGCGGCGCTGTTCCTGGTGCCGCTGCTGGTGGTCGCCGTGGTCGTGGGCCTGATCCAGACCATCTTTTCGGTGCAGGAAAGCAGCATTTCCTTCCTGCCCAAGCTGGCGGCGCTGGTGATGGTGACGGCCATTGCCGGCGAAGGCCTGATGCTGGGCCTGGCGGATTTTCTCGAAACCGGCCTGATCGACATGGTGGGGGCGATCCGGTGACGGCGGTGGTTCTACTCCCTCCCCCCTGCGGGGAGGGTCGACTCGCGCGTAGCGCGGCGGGGTGGGGGTCCGCCTTTCGTGACAACAACCGGGAACCCCCACCCCGCTCGGCTGGTGCCGAGTCGCCCTCCCCGCAAGGGGGAGGGAGTTGATTTCGCTGCCTGGCTTTGACGGCCTCGAATGGCTGGTCCGCTTCACGCTGGCCGCGGTCCGCCCGCTGGCCATGGTGGTGCTGCTGCCCGGCATCGCCGGCGCCGATTTACCGTGGCGCGGGCGATTGGCGCTGGTGGCGGCGCTGGCGGTGTTTGCCGCCTTCCGTCCCGGCGCTCCGGTTCTGAGCGGCGCAGACATTCCGGGCGAACTGCTGGCCGGGCTGGTGGCGGGGCTGGCGCTGGCGCTGGCCTTTGGTGCTGCCGGGTTGGCCGGCGAAATGCTGGCGCAGATGGTCGGCCTGGGGTTTGCGACCGTCCGTGCCGCTGATGGCAATGTCGGCGCGCTGTCGGCGTTGTTCACCACCTTGGCCTGGGTGGCGCTGCTGGCGGGCGATGTGCATCTCGATCTGTTTGCCCTGCTCATCACCATGACCGTCCCCAACTTGGGCCTGGGTGATATCGCGGCCTTTGGCGGGCTGATGTTCCTGTGGGGGCTGAAGGTGGCGCTGCCGATATTGGCGGTGCTGCTGCTGGCCAATGCCGTGGTGGCGATCGCCACGCGCGCGGCGCCGCAATTGTCGGCGATGGCGGTGGGGCCGGCGGCGCTG
>NZ_JANPML010000402.1:0-28118 GCF_031422795.1 Sandarakinorhabdus sp. | reverse complement strand
ATTGCCGCTGATTTCCTGGCCGGCTTGCCACGGGATGATGGTGCCTTCGGTGTCGACCAGCGCCGGCTCGATGCCGAAGAACGGCCACGAGGCGCTGCCGGGCTTCAGTGGCGTGGCGCCGGGCAGCGGGGTGATCAGCGCGCCGCCGGTTTCGGTCTGCCACCAGGTGTCGACGATGGGCAGTTTCCCCTTGCCAACGACGCGGTGATACCAGTTCCACGCCTCCGGGTTGATGGGTTCGCCCACCGTGGCGAGCAGGCGCAATGACGACAGGTCGTGGCGGTTCACTGGCT
This sequence comes from Sandarakinorhabdus sp., assembly GCF_031422795.1. GTDB lineage: Bacteria > Pseudomonadota > Alphaproteobacteria > Sphingomonadales > Sphingomonadaceae > Sandarakinorhabdus. Next base: position 27,825 of record NZ_JANPML010000402.1, on the reverse strand, counting down.
CATCGCCGTCACGCATGATGGCGCGCAGGGCGGTGGGGGCGGTGTAGAAGATGTTGACCTTGTGCTTGTCGATCACCTGCCAGAAACGGTCGTTGGCGGGCCAGCTGGGGACGCCTTCGAACATCAACACGGTGGCCCCGGCGCTGAGCGGGCCATAGACGATATAGCTGTGCCCGGTGACCCAGCCGACATCGGCGGTGCACCAGAAGATTTCGCCGGCGCGATAATCGAACACGGTTTCAAAGGTGAGATTGGCCCACAGCAGATAGCCCGCGGTGGAGTGCAGCACGCCCTTGGGTTTGCCGGTGGAGCCGCTGGTATAGAGGATGAACAGCGGATCTTCGGCGTTCATTGGTTCGGGTGTGCAGGTTTCCGGCACGTCGGCGCGGATCTCGTGCCACCAATGGTCACGGTCTTCGAACATGGTGACGCGGCCGCCGGTGTGGCGGATGACGAGCATGGCTTCAACGTTGACGCCGGCCACTTCGGCCTTATCGCAAGCCTCGTCGGCGATGGCTTTGAGCGGGATGGACTTGCCGCCGCGCCGGCCTTCGTCGGCGGTGATGATAAAACGGCTTTGCGCGTCTTCGATGCGGCCAGCCAGGCTTTCAGCGGAAAAGCCGCCGAACACCACGCTGTGCATGGCGCCGATGCGGGCACAGGCCAGCATCGCCATCGCCGCTTCGGGAATCATCGGCATGTAGATGGTGACGCAGTCGCCCTTGTCGACGCCCAGCGCCACCAGCGCATTGGCCATGCGCGCCACCTCATCGCGCAACTCGCCATAGCTGATGCGGCGGCCTTCTGCCTTGGGGTCATCGGCTTCCCAGATGATGGCGGTGCGCTTGGGATCGGCATCGGCCCAGCGATCAAGGCAGTTCCAGCTGGCGTTGAGCACGCCGTCTTCGAACCATTTGATCTCCACCGGGTCCCACGACCAATTGCCCATCTTGGTCGGCGCACGATACCAGTCGAGCCGGGTTATTTGGGTGCGCCAGAAGTCATGCGGATCGGCCAGGCTTTGGGCATAGGCGGCGTGATATTGCGCGGCCGTGGTGCGCGTGATGGCCAGGGCGTCGGCGGTGATGGGGTGGAGTGTATCGCTCATGGCGGCCAGACTAGGCTGCGTCGCCGCTTGCCGCTAGAGGGTGCAGATGGTCTTTCCCCCCTCCAAAGCGATGGCCCTGGCGCTGGACGAAGCCCGCGCGGCGGCGGCGCGCGGCGAAGTGCCGGTGGGCGCGGTGGTCACTGATGCCGCCGGCACGGTGATCGCCCAGGCTGGCAACCGCACCCGCGAACGGAACGACCCGACCGCGCATGCCGAAATGCTGGTGATCCGCGACGCCTGTGCGGCGCTGGGCAGCGAGCGGCTGCTGGGCTGCACCCTCACCGTCACGCTGGAGCCGTGCGCCATGTGTGCAGCAGCGATTGCGGCGGCGCGGCTGGAGCGGCTGGTTTATGGCGCGTCCGATCCGAAATCCGGCGGTGTGGAACAGGGCGCCCGCGTGTTCAGCCACGCGCAGGCGCACCATCGGCCCGAAGTGGTGGCCGGCGTGGCGGAAACGGAAGGCGCGGCGTTGTTGAAGACGTTCTTCGCGGGCCGGCGCTAACCGGAAAAGACGGCCCTTGCCGGCGGGGCTCCCCTCGGCCACGCTGCGGGCATGAACATTGCTCCCCGCCGCGTGCTTGGTCCCTTTGCTGCCGCGTCCGTGGTCGTCGGCATGGTGGTGGGCGCAGGCATCTTCCGGTCCGCCAGCTTGGTGGCAGCCAATCTGCAGAATGATACGCTGGTGCTGGCCGCGTGGGCGCTGGGCGGGCTGTTCGCGCTGTGTGGGGCGCTGGTTTATGCCGAACTGGCCAATGCCTTTCCGCATCCCGGCGGGGATTATCGCTTTCTGAAACTCGCTTATGGCCCGCTGGTTGGCTTTCTGTTTGCCTGGTCGCGCTTTGCAGTGATTTTCTCGGCATCGGCGGCGATGCTGGCCTTTGTCGCGGCGGACTATCTGGCGGAACTGGTGCCGCTGTCTGGCCCGGCCCGGGGCGGGATGGCGGCGCTGGCCATTGTGGTGCTCACCGCGCTGAACCTTGCCGGGGTAAAACGATCGACCGGCGGCCAGATCGTGCTGGTCACCGCCGATGTGCTGGCCCTGCTGGTGTTGGGCGTGGCGGCGGCCAGCCTGATCGCATCGGGCACGCCGCCGCTGAACCCCACGCCGGTGCCGCAGCCGTTTGGCGCGGCGGCGTTCGGGCAGGCGATGGTGTTCGTCATGCTGGCCTTTGGCGGTTTCAACGATGCCGCCACCTTGTCAGCCGAAGTGCGCGGCCCGCGTGACATGACGCGTGCCATGGTCGGCGGCATGGCCCTGGTGACGGCGCTCTACCTGCTGGCCAACTGGGCCTATCTGGTGGGGCTGGGCGGCGCCGGGTTGGCCGCCAGTGCCGCGCCGGCGGCGCAATTGATGGCCATTGCCTTTGGCCCGGCCGGGCAGGTCGCCATGGTGATCTTTGTCGGCATTGCGGCGCTGGCCATCGTCAATGCGCTCGTCATCGTGGGTGGCCGCACGCTTTTTGCCGTTGCTGGCGATGAACCGGCGCTGGGCCGGCTGGCAGCGTGGGACGAAGTCGCTGGCGTGCCGCGCCGGGCGATCTGGGTGCAGTGTGCCGTCACGCTCTGCCTTATCTGCTGGGGGTCGTTTTCCACCGGCTTTGCCCAGATGGTGGATTTCTTGTCGCCGGTGTTCTGGTTGTTCCTGTCGCTCACCGGCCCGGCGCTGATCATCCTGCGCCGCCGCCTGCCCGGTGTTGAACGGCCGTTCAAGGTGCCGCTCTACCCGCTGGTGCCGCTGGTGTTCACCGCCGGCTGCCTGTTCGTGCTGCAAAGCTCGTTGCGCTATGTCGGCTGGACGGGCAGTGCGATCAGCTTTGGCATGCTGGCCTTGGGGCTGGGCGTGCGACTGCTGCTCAAAGCCCCCCGCCTATAGCCCCGACGCAACCGCCACGTGATAGGTGATGCCGGCCGCCACATAGGCGGCGGCAAACAAGTAACTGAACATGAAGATCGGCCAGCGCCAGCTCGCGGTTTCGCGCCGGGTGATGGCCAGCGTTGAAATACACTGCGGCGCAAACACGAACCACGCCAAAAACGCCAGCGCCGTGGGCAGCGGCCAGGCGCTGCGCAGCCGTTCGATCAGGCTGCCGGCATTGTCTTCGGTGACATCATTGAGCGCATAGACCGTGCCCAGCGCCGAGACGGCCACTTCACGCGCCGCCATGCCGGGCACCAGCGCGATGACGATTTCCTTGTTGAAGCCGATGGGCGCGAAGAATGGCTCCAGTGCTGCGCCGATCTTGCCGGCCAGACTATATTCAATCGGCGGTTTCGTTGCGCCTGCCGGCGGCCCAGGCCAACTGGCCATGGCCCACAACACAATGGTGCTGGCCAGGATGATGGTGCCGGCTCGGCTCAGAAAGGCGGTGGCGCGGCCATAAAGGCCCAGGCCAACGTCGCGCGCAGTGGGCCACTGATATTTCGGCATTTCCATCACGAAGGGCGGCGCCTGACCCTTGGTAACAGTGCGGCGCAAGGCAAAGGCCGCCACCAGCGCGCCAAGGATGCCGGCCAGATAGAGCGCAAACAGCACCAGGCCTTGGCTGCCGAACGGGCCGACATCGCGGGCCGGAATGAAGGCGCCGATCACCACGGCATAAACCGGCAGGCGGGCCGAACAGGTCATCAGCGGCGCGATCAGGATGGTGGTGAGCCGGTCGCGCGGCGAATCGATGCTGCGCGTGGCCATGATGCCGGGCACGGCGCAGGCAAAGCTGGACAGCAGCGGAATGAAGGCCCGCCCGTTGAGGCCGACGCGCGCCATCAGCCGATCCATCAGGAAGGCGGCGCGGGTCATGTAACCGGATTGTTCCAGCACGATGATGAACAGGAACAGGATCAGGATCTGCGGCAGGAACACCACCACGGCACCCACGCCGGCCAGCACGCCATCGTTGAGCAGGGAGAGGAACCAGCCTTCGGGCAGCCGCGCCGCCAGTTCTACCTGCAGGGCCGATATGCCGGCTTCGATCCAGCCCATCGGCGCTTCGGCCCAGCTGAACACGGCCTGGAACATGAAGAACAGGATGCCTGCCAGCAGCAGCGGCCCGGCCACGGGATGCAGCACCACGGCATCAATGCGCTGCGACCAGCGCCGCGCCAATCCGCTGCTGGTTTCAACCGCGCTCGCCAGTTGCCGGGCCTGTTTCTGCAGGGCGCGCACGTCGCTGGGGTGTTCTTGCGGCGGTTCGGGCGGCACGTCGCCGATGCGGGCGGCAAGGGCGGTGCCCAGCGCCTCAAGGCCCTTGCGACGGACAGCGACGGTTTCAACAACCGGCAAGCCAAGCAGGTTCGCCAGCAGCGCCGTATCGATGACAATGCCGTCTCGGGTTGCCAGATCGACCATGTTCAGCGCCACCACCAGCGGCAAGCCCAGCGCCTTCAATTCCAGTACAAACCGCAAGTGATTGCGCAAATTGGTGGCATCGATCACGGCCACCACTGCATCAAGCCGCTTTTCGCCGGCCATGCGCCCGAAAATCGCATCGCGGGTCACGGCTTCATCGGGGGAACGCGGGGTCAGGCTGTAGGTGCCGGGCAGATCGACCAGTTCCGCCACGCGGCCATCAGGCAGGGCGAGGCGGCCGGCTTTGCGTTCGACGGTGACGCCGGGATAATTGCCCACCTTCTGGCGGCTGCCAGTGAGCGCGTTGAACAGGCTGGTCTTGCCGGCATTGGGGTTGCCGACAAGCGCAACAACGGGCGGACGCGCGATATTGGCTGGCGCGTTCATGCCGCTTCCACCTCGATCAGGCGGGCCATCTCGCAGCGCAGGGCCACCACCATATTGCCCACCCGCACCGCCAGTGGATCACCACCAAAAGGCGCGCGGTGCAGGATTTCGACGTCGACACCTTCGTCAAAGCCCAGCTCGCACAGACGCTGCGCCGTGTCGGGATCAAGCCCGGAGCGATCGATCGCCGCGATCAAGGCCACTTCGCCAGGGCCAAGCGATTCGATCGGGCGGAAAAGGTCGGAAACGGTCAAGCAGGAGGTCCGGACGCGAGGAAGTTGCGAACCGTTATCAATATTGCACCGAGCGCGCCAGCGTTAAACCGCCGTGACAGTCTTGAATCGAGCCCCAGCCCTAGACCGCCGGATAGCGCAGCCGGCCGAAGAAGCGTGCCGGGTCTGGCAGATTGCCCATCGCGCCTGTCAGCTTCGCCTTGGCCTTTTCAAAACGCATGACGCCATCGATGCGGCGTTCGATGAAGGCACGGGTGGCGGTGAAATCCTCCGAATCATCCTGCGTCCAGTGCAGCAGGGTGGCGGAATAGATGCCCGACAGGATCAGCCGCTTGGTGTAATGATTATAGTCAGTCGCGGTGTCGCCGGCGGCGCGCCACATCGCATCGGCCGCCTGCCACAGCAGCTTGGCCGACAGGGCGGCGTGCTGCGGCTGCGCCAGCAGATTCAGCGCCCGGCGGGTGACTTCGCGGTCGCCCTGCTCCAGCCGCGTCACCAGTGCCATGCGGATGCGGTCCCGCACTTTCAGATTGTGGGCACCGGCCATCACCTCGGCCATGCGGGCGTTCACGTCCTGCGTCCACGCGCTCAACATGGCGTCGACATCGGGCAGGGCCATGGCGGCGATGTCTGGATCGATACCGGTATCGCGGGCGGCTGCGGCCAGCGCGGTCTGGCTCCAGCCATCAAACGGCACATGCGGCAGCATCGCCCGGGCCAGGCGGGAAGCAAGTTCGGCGAGCGGAGTATCCTCGTTCATGCCCAGCATCATAGCGCGCCCGCCCAACGCTTCACAGTCGCTTTTGCGTCGCGGGGGCCGGTTGCGGCGGGCAACATGTGCTGCCCCGCTTGCAGCCCCGATGGGCATCTGCTATCGGCCACGCCTCTGCCATCGGGGCGACTCGATGTGCATCCTTATTTCTCGAATCATCCCGAATATGGGGCCGCTGCCCCCGAACGAAATGGAGTGACGGCAACTCATGCAAATTCTGGTTCGCGATAACAACGTCGATCAGGCCCTTCGCGCCCTGAAGAAGAAGCTGCAGCGTGAAGGCGTTTATCGCGAAATGAAGCTGCGCCGTCATTACGAGAAGCCGTCTGAAAAGCGCGCCCGTGAAAAGGCTGCCGCTGTGCGCCGCGCCCGCAAGATGGACCGCAAGCGCATGGAACGTGACGGCATCAAGTAAGACGCCCCACGGCACAACGCGGCTGAGGGCCGGGCAGGGTTGACCCTCTGCCCGGCCCTCGCCATGTAAGCGCTACGCACAGACAAGCGCGACGCAGGCGCCAGCAATTTTCGGATTTCGAGGCAATCATGTCAGGTCAGGCAAGCAATAACCCCGGCGGTGTCGGCATCGGCAAGTGGCTGGCGGCGGGCGCCGTCGTGCTCAGCGTGGTGGGCCTGCTGGTCTATACCGGCACCCAGAGCCAGGTTGCCGCCGTGCGCACCGCCGATGTGCAGTATCTGGCGGCCAACAAGTCCAAGCCCGGGATCATCACCACGACGTCTGGCCTGCAGTATCAGGTGATTCGCGCCGGCCAGGGCCCAAAGCCCGCCGCCAAGGACACGGTGCTGGTGCACTATGAAGGCAAGTTGATCGACGGCACCGTGTTTGATTCAAGCTACCAGCGCGGCCAGCCGGCGGCCTTCCCGCTCGATCAGGTCATCCCCGGATGGACCGAAGGCGTGCAGTTGATGACCGTGGGTTCCAAATATCATTTCGTGGTGCCGCCCAGCCTTGGCTATGGCGCGCAGGGCGCCGGCGGCGTCATCCCGCCGGGCGCGGTGCTGGAATTCGATATCGAACTGCTGGCGGTTAAGCCGGCGCAATAACAGGGCCAGGTAAAGATGCCTCCGGCGGCCAGGGCCTGAGGCCCTGGACCCACTTTCGTTTGGCGCACGCGAGATAACGACGCTGGAGCATTTTAGCCTAACAACAAACGGGTGCAGGCCTCAGGCCTGCCGGCCGGAGGCTCACTTCCTGCTCAATTATCCCGCAGCGACAGGAACCAGCGGTTGCGCAGCGCGGTCACCCACGTCACCGGGTTCAGGCTGGTGGTGCCATCCAGGCTGAAGGTGGTGAATTCGGCGCGGCCAACGATATTCTCGATCGGCAGCAGGCCCAGCCCGCCCACTTCGGCGGGAAAGCGGCTATCTTCGCTATTGTCGCGATTGTCGCCCATCAGGAACACATGGCCTTCCGGCACGATCACCGCTTCGGTGTTGTCCTGCGGCAGATTGGCAAGATCATGCACCGTATAGGTGCGGCCGCCGGGCAGGGTTTCGCGATAGGTCGGCAGGTGGCATTCGGCGATGCCATCGGGCGTGATCACCCGATATTGCGCGTCGATCATGGTGGCGCAGTCGCTGTTGGGCGTCACCTTCATCACCGAATCGGCCAGTTTCACCTTTGGCACGGCCACGCCGTTCAGCCACAATTGGCCATCCTTCATCTGCACCGTGTCACCGGGCAGGCCGATCACCCGCTTGATCCAGTCGTCCTGGGCGATGGGGGATTTCAGCACGACGATATCGCCGCGTTCCGGCAGGCTGCCAAACAACCGGCCATCCATCTTGGGCAGGATGTTCAGCGACGGCGACAGATAGCTGTAGCCATAAGGATATTTCGACACGATCAGCCGGTCACCCACCAGCAGGCCGGGCAGCATCGATCCGGAGGGGATGTAGAACGGCTTGGCCACCGCCGTGTGGACGCCGAGCACGGCCAGTGCCAGCAGGAACAACTGCCAGGCTTCTTCCACCCAGTTGATCTTTTTCTTGGTCGCCACAGCTTCGCTCATTCCACACTCACGGTAATCAGCACGATGGCCTGCGCCCAAGGATGGTCGTCAGTCATCGTTAGATGAATCGCCGCCTTATGCCCGCTGGGCGTGATTTGTGCCAGTCTTGCCAATGCGCCGCCGGAAAGCTGCAGCGTCGGCTGGCCGCTGGGCAGATTGACCACCCCCATGTCGCGCCAGAACACGCCCTGGCGAAAGCCGGTGCCCAGCGCCTTGGCGCAGGCTTCCTTGGCGGCAAAACGCTTGGCGAAAGTCGCAGCGCGGGTCAGTTCGCGGCGGTTGGCCTTTGCCTGTTCGATCTCGGTGAAGATGCGGTTGATGAAGCGGTCACCGAAACGATCGATGCTGTTGGCGATCCGATCGATGTTGCACAGATCAGAACCAAGCCCCACCAAGGCCAGGCCGGACGGCACCATGATGCCGCTCATGCGCGCGCATCATCCATCAGGCCGCGCATGCGGCGGATGGCGGCATCCAGGCCGACGAACACCGCTTCACCGATCAGGAAATGGCCGATGTTGAGTTCGGCGAATTGCGCCAGCGCGGCGACGGGCAAGACATTGTCGTAGGTAAGGCCATGGCCGGCGTGCATTTCCAGGCCCAGTTCCGCGCCGATTTCGGCGGTGCGGGTCAGCCGGGCCAGTTCAGTTTCGATCTGTTCCGGTGTCACGGCGTGGGCATAAGGCCCGGTGTGCAGTTCAACGACCGGAACGCCCAGCCGGGCCGAAGCCTCCAGCTGGCGCGCATCAGGCGCAATGAACAGCGACACGCGAATGCCGGCATCCTGCAGCCGCGCCACGATGGGTTGCAGCGTGTTGTGCTGGCCGGCGGCATCCAGCCCGCCTTCGGTGGTGCGTTCGGCGCGGCGCTCCGGCACGATGCAGGCGGCGTGGGGCTTGTGCGCGAGCGCGATGGCCAGCATTTCATTGGTCGCCGCCATTTCAAGGTTGATCGGCAGCGAGATTGCACCGGAAAGTCGGATCAGATCGTCATCGGTGATGTGGCGGCGATCCTCGCGCAGATGGATGGTGATGCCATCGGCACCGGCAGCCGCCGCCACTTCGGCCGCCCGCAGCGGGCAGGGGTGCAGGCCGCCGCGCGCGTTGCGGATGGTGGCGACATGATCGATGTTAACGCCCAGTCTCAAGTGGTTGGGGCGCAGGTGAGCAGTCATTTTTCAGGCCCCTTGCAGGCAGCGGCGCTGAGCAGATTATAGCCCAGCCCGACCCCCTGCCACAGTTCACCAAATTCGATGTCGTCGCGGTTGGTCATGGCGATCAGCACGATGTTGCGGTCAGGCAGCATATAGTTGCGCACCTGCACGCCGCCAATGGCGCCGCGCCGCTCGATGATACGCTGGGCATTGTTGCAGCCGCTCAGCTTGACCTCGAAAGACCATTGGCCAAGTGCGGCAAAGCCATATTGCGGCCGGCCTTCCCACATCTTGGCGCGGGCAGTGGCCGGCAGCAATTTGCCGTTTATCAGCGCCTGATCAAAGCGCCACAGATCGCGGATGCTGCCGGTGATGGCGCCGGCAGCACCATAAGTCGCCAGGTTCACCGGCGCTTCGCCCAGCCCGGCCACGTGCGGCCCGGCAATGCGTACCGATGTCATGCCCAGCGGCTTGGTGATGCGTTCGGCCAGCAATTGCGCGTAGGGCTTGCGGTTCACCGCCTCCAATATGCGGCCGGCGATGATGTAATCGCAATTGTCGTAGTTGAAGCTTGCCCCCGGCTGATCGCGCACGGCGCCGGCGCACACGGCATCGGGCAGCACGGTTGCACCCGGGCGGAAGGCCGCCGCATCGCCGGCATTGCTGTCGGGCAGGCCAGACGTGTGGCCCAGCACCATGCCCACCGTGATGCGTTTGCCGGTCGGACCCTTGAAATCGGGCAGATACCGAGTGATCGGCGCATCCAGATCAAGCCGGCCGGCGGCGACATCCTGCATCGCCATGGTGGCGGTGATCTGCTTGGTCACCGATGCCCAGCGCCAATTGTCGCCGGGCAGAAAATCGCTGGGATTGCGGGCACGGACCACGCGCTGCGGCAGCTTGGTGCCAAAACCCTTTTCCAGGCTGACCTTGCCACCTTCGGCCAACAGCACCATGCCGGCAAAACCACCGAAATCGGCGATTTCAGCAACCCTGCCGGCGGGTTCTGGTCCATAGAAAGCCGCGATCATGGCGATCAGCGGGATCACGCGGCGTTGGCGACGGAAATGAATGCACCGATATGCCGCAATCGATCAATGAAGGCGAGTTCACCCACCTCCTGCCGTACAGCTGCTGCCATCTGCGGCAGTGCGTCTAGAAATGCGACGCGTGCGGCATTGATGACCCCCGGCGTGGGCAGCTCATAATCGAGATGTGGTGCCAGCGAATCGCGAACAGCAGCAATTATACGAACGGGATCGTTATTGTGATTCATGATATCCACACCAGCCAAATCCGACGCAAACGCTTGATAACGATATCGGTCGCGGTCGAGAATGATAACGATATGATCGCGCAAAGCTTTGCGACCCAAGTGCTTCATGCCAAGAGCCAGTCCAAGTTCAAGGGGCATATTGAAGCGCGGCAGGCCGTCGTCACCCGGTTCGATGCGCGAGATATCGTGGATACTGAATCGACTTTGTTCGATTTGACTGAGGATTTTCTGCAGTCGCAATTGGCCTGCGTCTGCCCTCATCAGTCCGGTCCTGACGCTCAACCGGCAATAGATTACCGCAAAAACGATGGCATCAAGCAAAGGCTCGTAGTCTGCATCGAATGGGCAGTTGATAAAGACGCCATCCAAACGGATATCGGCGATGCGTCGGGTCAATCGCCCTTCTCGCCAACAGAACGCAAGTGCAACTGAGTCAAGGCGGCGCTGGCCGCCAGCCGCTCAGCTTTGGTCGGTCGAATACCAATCACCCGACCGGTCTTGACCAGAACAACTCGGCCCTTGCTGTCAATGAGCCGCCCGCGAACCTTTCCGGTTGCATCGAGATAAGTTTCGAACCGACCATCAGAGGCATAGCTTTTTTGCATTATGAAACATTATCCTGCTTGGGTGTCCAAGGAAAGCCCAATTGAGATCATGCCGCGCGGCTGCCGGGCTTGATCGCCGGCAGTGCCTCAAGCGCGGGCGGCAGCGCGTCGGGCTGATAGCTCGGCACGTCGAGCCGGATCAGCGGCGTGAACGGCACGCCCAGATCGGCCTTGCCGTTCGATCGGTCCACCAGCGCGGCAGCATGGATCACCGCGCCGCCGGCCGCATTGATGGCAGCAATGGCTTCGCGGCTGGACAGCCCGGTGGTAACCACATCTTCCATCAGCAGCACCTGCTGCCCCGGTTCCAGCCGGAACCCGCGGCGCAGTTCAAAGCTGCCGGTCGGCCGTTCGACGAACATCGAATCAACACCCAGCGCGCGCGCCAGTTCGTATCCGCAGATCAGGCCGCCCATCGCCGGCGCGATCACGGCGGTGATGCGGGCCTTCACCTCGGCGGGGATCTTTGCCGCGAGCGCCTGCGCCAATCGTTCGGCGCGGGCCGGGCTCATCAGCACGCGGGCGCATTGCAGATAACGCGGGGAACGCAGGCCCGATGACAGGATGAAATGGCCTTCCAGCAGAGCTTCGGCAGCGCGGAATTCAGCCAATACGTCGTCGTCGGTCATCTTCGCATCTCCAGTCGGCCCTGCCCTGCCTTGCATGCCTTGCACGCCTTGGCAGTGGCCGCCGGGCAGCGCAAGCGGCCTTACAACCGCACCCTGTCGGCCGAAACGACCGCCTGCACCTGGCGCAGGGCTGCCAGGATGGTGGCGAGATGGCCAACGCTTTCCACTTCGATATCAACGATATCGGTGTGGAATTCGCGGTCACGATGCTTTAGCGCCAAGCCGACGATATTGGCATTGTGGGCCGCGATACTGGCCGCCAGGCTGGCCAGCGCGCCGGGCTGGTTGTGCACCACCACTGCGATGCGGGCCGCAGCGCCCGCGGTTTCGGCGCCCCATTTCACTTCCAGCCACTCGCCGCTTTCATCGGCCAGATGGTTGCAATCGATCACATGCACCGAAATCGGCCCGTCGGGTTCGCGCACGCCCACGATGCGATCGCCGGGCACTGGCCGGCAATGGTCGCACAACAGAAAACCGACGCCCGGTGTCAGCCCCTCGATGGAAATGCTCACCGCTGTCTTGGATTTGGCATTGCGAGGCCGGCTGGGGCGCGACGCGGCACCGGGCGCCAGCGCTTCGGCAACCTGATCGTCGGAAAGCCGGTTTTCCGCCATCGCCAGGTGCAGCGCAGCGCGATCATGCAGCTTCAGTCGGCCCAATGCAGGCCCCATGATCTCGTCGTTCAGGGTCAGTTTCAGCCGGCCCGCCACCGCGTCGAGCAGCTTGGCCCCCATCGCCAGCAATTCCTCGCGGCGCTTGTGGCGCACATGGCGGCGGATGGCGGCGCGGGCCTTGGCGCTGGCTACAAACGCCTCCCATGCCGGATCGGGCGATTTCACCTTGCCCTTCAGTATCTCGACCTGATCGCCGTTCACCAGCCGGGTGCGCAGCGGCACGGCGCGCCCGTTGACCTTGGCACCCACGCAGCTGTCGCCCAGGTTGCTGTGCACGGCATAGGCAAAATCCACCGGGGTGGAACCGCCCGGCAATTGGTAAAGTTCACCCTTGGGCGTGAACACGAACACCTGATCCTGGAACATCGCCAGCCGGGCGTTTTCCAACAGTTCCTCAGGGCTGGCGGCATCCTGCAGCACATCCAGCAGGTCGTCGATCCACGGATAGGCCTCGCGCGCCGGGGCACCATCATTGCCCAATTTATAGGCCCAGTGCGCGGCCACCCCAAATTCGGCTTCCTCGTGCATCAGCTTGGTGCGGATCTGCACTTCGATGCGCGCCGCCTCGCCGCCCAGCAGTACCGAGCTGTGCAACGACCGATAGCCATTGGACTTGGGCGTGGAGATGAAATCCTTGAACCGGCCAGGCACCATCGGCCAGCGGCCATGCACAATGCCCAGCGCCCGATAACAGTCGCTCTCGTCATCCAGGATCACCCGGAACGCCATCACGTCTGAAAGCTGTTCAAAGCTCATCTGCCGCGCCGCCATCTTGCGCCAGATGGAATAGGGGCGCTTTTCGCGGCCCGTAACGGAGGCAGCGATGCCCTTGGATTGCAGCAGGTTGACCAGCGCGCTGGTGACGCGGTGGACATTGGCGCCCGTGGTATCGCGCAGCCGCGCCATGCGCTGGCTGATCATCTGGCTGGCTTCCGGTTCCAGATGGCTGAAGGCCAGCTCCTGCATCTCCTCCATGAAGCCATACATGCCGATGCGCTCTGCCAGCGGGGCATAGATGTCCATCGTTTCACGGGCGATGCGGCGGCGTTTCTCTTCCTTGCCGATGTGGTGCAGCGTGCGCATGTTGTGCAGCCGGTCGGCCAGCTTGACCAGCAGCACGCGAATATCGGTGGACATCGCCAGCAGGAACTTGCGCAGATTTTCGGCCTGGCGCTCGCTTTCCGTCTGGGTTTCGATCTTCGACAATTTGGTGACGCCGTCGACCAGCCGGGCCACATCAGCCCCGAACAGCCGCTCGATCTGTTCCTGCGTTGCCACCGTGTCCTCGATGGTGTCGTGCAGGATGGCCGTCGCGATGGTCTTGTCGTCCAGCTTCAGGTCGGTGAGGATGCCGGCAACCTCGACCGGGTGGCTGAAATACGGGTCACCACTGGCGCGCAGCTGGCTGCCATGGGCCTTCACTGAAAACACGTAGGCACGGTTGAGGAGGTCCTCATCCGCGTCTGGATCATAGGCCTTGACCCGTTCCACCAATTCATACTGGCGCAGCATAGCCGACTATCTTGGGGGGGATTGGGGGTTTAGTCGAGTGCTGAATGGCAGGATCTGGCGCTTGTGGGCGCGGCCGGCGGCGGAGCCGCCGAGTCCGCTGGGGGGTGTGAAGGAAGGAAGCGAAGAGAAAGAGCGTGGCGGAGCCACGCCGTCAGACGACACGAAAAAGGGCGGCTGGAGAGCCGCCCTTTTTTGTCGCTGGCCGGAATTCGCCGAGTCTCAAAATAGCTACGCTATTTTGTGCCGGCTTATTCGTAATCCCCACCCATGTTCTGGTTCCGCGGCGGCTGCGCAGCCGTGATCCGCAACGCTTCCGCCGACGCCGACAGCGAACCGATCACATCGGGCGTGTCATCATCTTCGGCCTGCACGCGTTGCATGCCCTGAACCATGGTTTCCTTCAGTTCGGCCGGATGAACCGTTTCTTCAGCGATCTCGCGCAGCGCCACAACCGGGTTCTTGTCGCGGTCCCGGTCGATGGTCAGTTCCGAACCCGACGAGATGTTGCGGGCGCGATGAGCGGCCAGCAGCACCAGGTCAAACCGGTTGGGGACCTTGTCAACGCAATCTTCAACAGTGACGCGTGCCATGAAGTGGCTCCGGCAAATGGTGGGATGGGAAAGGCGGTCCTGTGACGATTCGGTGGCGCAAAGTCAAGGAAATTGCCCCGTCTCCTTGGGTGAGCGGCTTGACTCTGGCGGCCTGCCCCCCTAACGCACCCGCTTCGCATTGGCCCCGCACCCCGGTGAAGCGGTGGCCCACCCTGACAATAGGTCATGGTGGCGAGACCGGGTAGGCCTGCCAATCCCGGCGGGCCGTTGATAGCAAGGTGCAATATGTCCAAGCGTTCAAACGCCAAGTACAAGCTCGATCGCCGCATGGGCGAGAATATCTGGGGTCGTCCCAAGAGCCCGGTCAACAAGCGTGAATATGGCCCCGGCCAGCACGGCCAGCGCCGCAAGGGCAAGGTCAGCGATTTCGGCATTCAGCTGCGCGCCAAGCAGAAGCTGAAGGGCTATTACGGCGACGTCACCGAAAAGCAGTTCCGCAAGGTTTATGCCGAAGCGGTGCGCATGAAGGGCGATACCTCGCAAAACCTGATCGGCCTGCTCGAACAGCGCCTAGATATGGTGATCTATCGCGCCAAGTGGGCCCCGACCGTGTTCGCCGCCCGCCAGATCGTCAACCATGGCCACATCTGGCTGAACGGCGTGCGCTGCAACATCGGTTCGGCCCGCGTGAAGCCGGGCGACGTGCTTGAGCTGGGCCCGAAAGCCCGCGAAATGGCGCTGATCCTGGAAGCCCAGAGCCTGTCCGAGCGTGATGTGCCGGAATTTGTGTCGGTCGATGGCAACAAGGCCACCTACATCCGCGTGCCGACCTTGGACGAAGTGCCGTATCCGGTGAAGATGGAACCGAACTTGGTCGTGGAATTCTACAGCCGTTAATGCGGCGCGTGGAAAACGCATAGCGTTGTCCACCGACTCGAATCGGATCGGCCAGCGAACGAAAAGGGCGGCTTTCAAGCCGCCCTTTTTTGATTCGTCTGACGGCGTGGCTCCGCCGCGCTCTTCCTGTTTCCTTATTTTGGCGAACTAGCGGACTCGGCGGCTTTGCCGTCGGCCGCGCCCGCTCAATACCCAGTCGGCGCCACCGTGCGCCCGAGGAATTTCAGCCGCGTGATCCACGTGTGCACTTCCAGCCCCGGCGTGCCGTGGGTGGCGCCGGGATAGACCATCAGATCAAACGGCGTCTTGGTCCGTTGCAGCGCGGTCATCAGCGCGGTCGAGTTTTCAAACACCACATTGTCATCGGCCATGCCGTGGATCAGCAGCAGCGGATCTTTGATCTTGCCGGCATCGCCCAGCACGCCGGAGCGCTGATACGGCCCCGCATCCACCGCCGGATTGCCCAAATAGCGTTCGGTATAGGCGGTGTCATACAGCTCCCAGCGCGTGACCGGCGCGCCGGCGATCCCGGCAGCAAACGCGCCCGGCGCGGCTTCCAGCAGTTTCAGCACCATGTAACCACCATAAGACCAGCCATTGACGGCAACCTTGCCAGACCATGGCTGGGCCTTGATCCACGCCAGCGCCTGCAACTGGTCCTGCACTTCGACGCCGCCCATGGCGCGGTCGATCGGTGCTTCAAACGCCATGCCGCGGTTGTAGGTGCCGCGATTGTCGAGCTGGAACACGGCCCAGCCCTTCGACACCAGATATTGTTCGATCGGCGCCGTGAACTTGGCGCTGACATCGTGCGCGTGCGGCCCGCCATAAACCTGCAGCAGCACCGGGAAGGGGCCGGGTCCGGCGGGTTTCAACAGCCGCCAGTCCATCGATTGGCCATCGGCGGCGGTGAGCGTGCCGAACTGCGGCACCGCGTGGGCTGCCAGATAGGGGGCATAGGGGTGGGCCGCGTCGAGGCGGTTTTCCTCCACCCACGCCAGCCGCTTGCCCTGGCCATCGCCCAGCCATATCTGCGCCGGCTGGCTGGGGGTGGCGCTGGTGACGATCAGGCGCTGGCCAGCGTCATCCATCACGGCTTCGTGCCAGCCGGCGCGAGCGGTCAGCCGCATCGGTTTGGCGCCGGCCTTGCGGAAATCCAGCGCATAGACATGCTTTTCCAGCGTGGAATCGGCAAAACCGGTAAACCACAGCCGGCCGCGCTTTTCATCAACGCCGGTCAGTTCGTCCACCACCCAGCGACCGCTGGTGAGCTGTGTCGCGCTGCCGCCGGCCAGTCGATAGAGGTGGCGATAGCCGCCGCGCTCACTGGCCCACAGGATGCTGCCGTCCTGCAAGGGGCGGAAACTGTCGTGCAGGTTGATCCAGCTTCTGGCGGTTTCGCTGGCCAGCACACGCGATGCGCCGGTGGCCGGATCGACGGCGAGAATGTCCAACTGCTTCTGGGCACGGGTCAGGCGCTGCACATACAGCGTGCGGCCATCCACGGCCCAGGCGACGCGGGCGACATAGATGTCGGCCGAGGGGCCAAGATCGACCTTGGTCTTGCCCGATCCATCCGGATTCACCAGCCACAACGACACATCGGCATTGGCGGTGCCGGCAGCTGGATAGGCCTGGGTAAACAGGCGGGTGCCGTCGGCGCCGATGGCAGCGCGGGTGACCTGTTTCACCGGGCTTTCATCGACGCGCGCGACCGCGATGCGATTGTCGCCCGGCGCCCACCAATGGCCTTCAAATCGGTCCAGCTCTTCCTGGGCGATGAATTCGGCGACGCCCCAGCTGACCTTTGGCGTGTTTTCCCCGGCCACCTCCCGCGCTGCTCCGCCGCTGAGCGCCTGCACAAACAAATGGCCGTCGCGCACGAAGCTGGCAAATCCGCCCTTGGGGCTCAGCTGCGCGTCAGTCTCCGTCTCCGGCGTTTGCGTCAGCCGCGAAACGCTGCCATCCAGCCCGGCGACCCACAGATCACCTTCCACCGGCACCAGTAGGCGTTTCGCATCGGGCGCCCAGGCATAATCGGTGATGCCCTTCACACCGGCGATGCGCTTTCGCTCGCGGTTCATGCGTTCGGCTTCGGATAGTGCGGCGCCCGAAGACAGCTTCTCCGAATCGACCAGCATGCGGCTGGCGCCTGTGGCGGTGTCCACCGCCCACAGATCAAAGCGGTCCTTGTCGCTGGCCCGGCTTTTCAGCAGCGTTGCCAGCCGGCCATCGGGGGAAAGTTTCAGCACACGCGGCCGCGACCCCGTCAGCGCGGGCGAGGCATAGACCCGCTCCAAGGTGAGCGGTTGGGCCGCCGTTTGGGCGAAAGCCGGCGCCGTGGCGAGCAGCAGGCCGGCCAGAGTGGCAATCTTCATCCCCATATTCCCCCTCGTGTGCAGCGTGATCGCTGCCGGAAACCGGCATTGGTCCAATGTGACAATGATGCTTCAATGCCGCACCCTTGCTCCTGCGCCAAGTGCCTGCTAGCAAGAACTTAGTAGCGGTTTTTCCGTTGCACTTTCCCGCGACTGTTCGCGCTGCCGCCGCATCTGCTGGCCGGTGTTTCGCGAATGGGCCGGGGAAATGGCGGTTACAGCCTTGCGCTCTGCAAGTGCAGCCGACCGCCCTTGATGACCAAAGGCCAAGCGGATGAACGGATTGATCGAACTGGCGAAAGGGCAGCGCTTCATGCGCCGTCTGGCCAGCGATCACGCCGCCGCGCCAACTGATTTCACCACACTTTCCCGCATCTGCCGGCGCCATCATTCCGATGGGGCCGGCCTGTTCAATTCGCGCCGCCCAGAAGCTGCCCGCCTGTCGGGTGCTGAGCCAGGGTCCGGTGCCACGGAGACCATCAATGTCAAATCGCATGCTCATCGACGCCCGCCACCCGGAAGAAACCCGGGTGGCCGTCATCAACGGCCAGCGCATCGAGGAATTTGATTTCGAAGCCGCCGACAAGCGGCAACTCAAGGGCAATATCTATCTGGCCAAGGTGACGCGGGTTGAACCGTCGTTGCAGGCGGCGTTCGTGGAATATGGCGGCAACAGACATGGGTTCCTGGCCTTTTCCGAAATCCACCCCGATTATTATCAGATCCCCAAGGAAGACCGCGACGCCCTGCTGCGCGAGGAAGCCGAACTGGCTGCCGAAGACCATGGCCATGACGGTGACGAAACCGATGGCGATGATGAAGTGCAGGAAACCGGCGGTCATCACGACGAGCCGTCGGACGCACTGCGCCGCAAGCGCATGGCCCTGCGCCGCCGTTACAAGATCCAGGAAGTCATCCGTCGCCGCCAGGTGATGCTGATCCAGGTGGTGAAGGAAGAACGCGGCTCCAAGGGCGCGGCGCTCACCACCTATCTGTCGCTGGCGGGCCGTTATTGCGTGCTGATGCCCAACACCGCCCACGGTGGCGGCATTTCCCGCAAGATTTCCAACCCGGCCGATCGCAAGCGCCTTAAGCAGGTGATGGCCGATCTGCACCTGCCGAACGGCATGGGCGCCATCGTGCGCACTGCCGGCCTGAAGCGCAGCGCCGTCGATATCCGCCGCGATTTCGATTATCTCACCCGCCTGTGGGACGAGATCCGCGAAAAGACCCTGGCCAGCCAGGCCCCGGCGCTGATCCACGAAGATAGCGGCCTGATCAAGCGCGCCATTCGCGACGTTTATAACCGCGAGATCGATCAGGTGCTGGTCGAAGGCCGCGGCGGTTTCGAAGCGGCGCATCGCTTCATGTCGATGCTGATGCCCAGCCACGCCGCCAAGGTGGTGGAATATGAAGGCACGGTACCGTTGTATCAGCGTTTCGGCGTCGAGGATCAGCTCGAAGCCATGTACCAGCCGGTGGTGCAGCTGAAATCCGGCGGCTATCTGGTCATCAATCCGACCGAAGCGCTGGTGTCCATCGACATCAACTCCGGGCGTTCCACCCGCGAATATGGCATCGAGGAAACGGCCACCAAGACCAACCTTGAAGCCGCCGAGGAAATCGGCCGCCAGTTGCGCCTGCGCGACATGGCCGGTCTGGTGGTGATCGATTTCATCGACATGGAAAATGGCTCCAACATCCGCAAGGTTGAAAAGGCCATGAAGGAGGCGCTGAAGAATGATCGCGCCCGGGTGCAGATCGGCCGCATCTCCAGCTTTGGCCTGATGGAAATGAGCCGGCAGCGCCTGCGCACCGGCATCCTCGAAGCCTCCACCCATGTCTGCCCGATGTGCGAAGGCACCGGCATGGTGCGTTCGGTGTCGTCGGCGGCGCTGGCTGCCCTGCGCGCGCTGGAAGCCGAAGCCCTGCGCGGACGCCACAGCGATTTGGCACTGCGCGCCAGCGAGGAAGTGGCGGTCTATCTGCTCAACCGCAAGCGCATCGAACTGGCCGAGCTGGAAGAACTGTACGGCGTGACCATCATCACCCGCCCGGATGATTCGCTGATCGGCCCCAATTTCGAGATTGATGCCGGCGGCCCGCCGCCATCGAAGAAAGTCGAAATGACCTCGCTGCCGGCGATCGTGAAGATCGTCGAGGAAAACGAAGTCGAGGACGCCGACGGCGATGACGACGACGAGAGCGAAGAGAGCCGCGAGGAGCGCGGTGAGGATGGCCGTCGTCGGGGCCGTGGCCGCCGCCGGGGTCGGGATGGCAGGGGCCGTGACGGTCGCAGCCGCGACAAGACAGATGTCGGCGACGAAGCTGGCGGCGACGAAGCTGGCGGCGACGACCGGGGCGATGGGCACGCTGATGACCGCAGCGAAGAGCGCGGTGATCAGAACCGCGATGATCGCGTTGGCGATGCCGACGTTGGGGAGGATGGCGCCGATGATGACGGCGAGGATGCCGGCAACGAGGCCAATGACAACACCGAGGGCGGCGAAAATGGCGGCCGTCGCAAGCGCCGCCGTCGCGGTCGTCGCGGTCGTCGTGGCGGTGCCGAACGTCCGGCTGGTGAGGCTGATGATGACGCCGTCGAAGCCGCGCCTGCCGCGCCGGAACCGGAAGCGGAAAACGCCGCGCCCGCCAAGCCCAGGCGCAGCCGTCGCAAGAAGGCCGATGATGCACCGGTGATCGAAGCCGTGGTCGAAGCGGTGCCAGAACCCGCTGCTGAACCGGCCGCCGAAGCCGCCAAGCCCAAGCGCAGCCGCCGCAAGAAGGCTGATGACGCACCGGTTGCAGAAGCCACACCGGAACCGGTGGTCGCAGCAGCGCCGGAGCCGGTGCCAGATTCGGTGGTCGCAGCCGCGCCAGAACCGGAAGCGGTCGCCGCCAAGCCCAAGCGCAGCCGCGCCAAGAAGGTCGAAGCCGCCGTGGCCGAACCAGAAGCAGCAAGCGATGCTGCTCCGGCCGCAGAGTCGGCGTCTGCCGAACCAGCCGCTCCGGCCCGCAAGGGCTGGTGGCAGCGCACCTTCGGCAACAACTGACAAACGCCGGGCGCGACGAAGCCGGGCGTGATGAAGCAAGCCTAGGCCGCGCCCAAGAAAGCCTTGCTCCCCCCTAGCCGCCTGATGCGGCAAAGGGGGCGCATGGATTTTCAGCCCCACTCCGCCCGCATCCTGCTGGTCGGCGCCGGCCCCGGCGCTGCTGATCTGCTCACCCTGCGCGCTGTCCGCGCGCTGGCCGCCGCCGATGTGGTGGTGCACGACGGGTTGGTGGGTGACGAGGTGATGGCGCTGATTCCGGCCCATGCCCGCCGCATTTCCGTGGCCAAGCGCCGCGCTCGCCACACGCTGGCGCAGGACGCCATCGGCGATCTGCTGGTGGCGGAAGCTCGCGCTGGCCACACGGTGGTGCGGCTGAAGGGCGGCGATCCATTCATCTTTGGCCGCGGCGGTGAGGAAGTGGATGCGGCGCTGGCCGCTGGCATCCCGGTGCAGGTGATCCCCGGCATTTCCGCCGCCAATGGCGCCGCCGCCTCCACGCTGATGCCGCTCACCCACCGCGATCATGCCTCCATGGTCAGCTTCGTTGCTGGCGAATGCCGCGGGCTGGCCGAACAGAATTGGGCCGGGCTGGCCGGCAAGGGCCGCACCCTGGTCATCTACATGGGCCTGGCCGGCGCGGCGCCGATTGCCGAGAAGCTGATGGCAGACGGCCTTGCCCCCGACACGCCGGTGGCCGTTGTCGAACGCGCCACCCAGGCCAATGAACGCCTCGTCACTTCGCTGCTCGCCGATCTGGCCGGGCTGGTGGAACGCGAAGCCATCGCGTCCCCTGCACTCATCATCGTTGGCGATGTTGCCGCCCTGCCGGCCGCGCGCGCCAAGCACAAGGAAACCGCATGCCTCGCATCCTGACTGGAAACCGCCTTGAAACCGGCGATGTGTTGTGGTGGACCGGCAGCGACTGGAGTGCGCTGATCCGCGATGCCGTCGCCATCGGCGATGACGGCGACGCGCTGGTGGCCAGCCTTGTTGCGGCTGAACGTATCAACGATCCGGTACTGATCGACGTCACCGGCACGCCGGGCAACTGGCTCCCCACCACCACCCGGGAACGCGTGCGCGCTTCTGGCCCCAGTGTCCGCGCCGATCTGGCGCGCGGCAGCCTTTCGACGGATGTCATCTGATGTATCGCTACGACCACTATGATCAGGCCATCGTTGATGCCCGCGTCGCTGAGTTCAAGGACCAGGTTGGCCGCCGCCTGCGCAATGAAATCACCGAGGATCAGTTCAAGCCGCTGCGGCTGATGAACGGCCTTTATCTGCAGCTGCACGCCTATATGCTGCGCGTTGCCATTCCGTATGGCACGCTGTCGGGCACGCAGATGCGGATGCTGGCGCATATCGCCCGCAAATACGACCGCGATTACGGCCATTTCACCACCCGCCAGAACATCCAGTACAACTGGATCAAGCTCGAGCAGTTTTCCGATCTGCTCGATGATCTGTCGAAGGTGGAAATGCATGCCTTCCAGACCAGCGGCAACTGCATCCGCAACATCAGTTCCGATCAGTTTGCCGGCGCCGCCGCCGACGAAGTCGATGATCCGCGGCCCTATGCCGAGCTGCTGCGCCAATGGTCGACACTGCATCCCGAATTCTCGTTCCTGCCGCGCAAGTTCAAGATCGCGGTGATCGCCAGCGACACTGATCGCGCCGCCATCCAGCTGCACGATATCGGCCTGCAATTGCGCCGGAATGATGCCGGTGAACTGGGCTTCCGCGTTTATGTTGGCGGCGGCATGGGGCGCACGCCGGTGATCGGCTCCGTGGTGCGCGACTGGATTCCGGTCGCGCAGTTCCTCAGCTATTCCGAAGCCATATTGCGCGTCTACAACCGCCATGGCCGGCGCGACAATATCTACAAGGCGCGCATCAAGATCCTGGTGAACGAACTTGGCGTCGCGGAATTCACTGCCCAAGTGGAGGCCGAATGGGCCGAACTGGCGCCGCTCGGGCTCGATGCACCGCAAGCCGAGTATGATCGGATCATCGCGCAATTCGCCCCGCCGGCCTTTGACCTGGCCGCACCCGACACGCTCGATCTGTCCGATCCGGATTTCGCCGTCTGGGTTGGCCAGAACGTCCACGCCCACAAGGCGCCGGGCTATGCCATCGCCACCATCAGCCTTAAGCCGAAGCGCGGCATTCCCGGCGATGCCTCGTCGGCGCAGATGGATGCGGTGGCCGATCTGGCCGAACGCTATGCCCACGATGAAATCCGCGTCACTCACAGCCAGAATCTGGTGCTGGCACACGTGAAAAAGGCCGATCTCTACGCGCTGTGGCAGGGCCTTGATGCGGTCGGGCTGGCGACGCCCAACCTCGATCTGGTCAGCGACATCATCGCCTGCCCGGGCATGGATTATTGCACGCTGGCCAACGCCCGTTCGATCCCGATCGCCCAAAAGATCGCGGCGAAGTTCGAGGATCTCGAAACCCAGCGCGACATTGGCGAATTGAAGATCAAGGTTTCAGGCTGCATCAACGGCTGCGGCCACCACCATGCCGGCCATATCGGCATCCTCGGCGTCGATAAGAAGGGCGAGGAAGCCTATCAGTTGCTGCTTGGCGGCTCCGGCGCTGAAGACACGACGCTGGCCAAGATCCTCGGCCCCGGTTTCGATGAAGACGGCATTGTGATCGCTGTCGAAAAACTGATCGGCTTCTATCGCGGCGCCCGCAGCGGGCCGCAGGAACGCTTCCTCGACACCTATCGCCGTCTTGGCCCCGCCCCCTTCAAGGAAGCCGTTTATGGTTGATCATCAGGACCAGCAGGCCGTTGCCGGCGCTGCCTCCCCGCCGCTTGACGACGCCCCCGCCCGGCTGCGCTTCCGCACCGATGCGCCGTTTGAAAGCCCGATTGCACCGCTGGCCGATTTCCTCGCAGGCGGCAATTTCGCGGCAGTGCGTGTCGATCCGGGCGAGGATGTGCGGGCCCTGCTGCCGCATCTCGAACGGCTGAAGCTGGTGGAAATCGCCTTCCCCAAATTTCGCGATGGCCGCGGCTATTCCTCGGCACGCATCCTGCGCGAAGCGGGCTTTGCCGGCGAGATTCGCGCCGCTGGCGATGTGCTGGTCGATCAATTGGGCTTCATGCGCCGCGTTGGTTTCGACAGTTTCGCGCCCGATCGCCCACTCGATCCGGCTGTCGTGGCCGCCACGCTGGCGCGCTTTCCGCATGCCTACATGAAGGCCGCCGACGGGTTGGCGCCGGTGTGGGCGTTGCGGCATCCGGCCAGCGCATGATCGAACCGGCGCGCCAGGTCGATCTGATCGACACCGCGCCGGCCTTCACGGCGGATCAGGTGGCAGCGCTGAACGCGCGTTTCGCCGGCCGGCCAACGGCGGAGATGCTGGCCGAACTGCTGACCGGCGAACTCAAGGGCCGCATCGCGGTCGTTTCCTCGTTCGGGGCGGAATCGGCGGTGCTGCTCGATCTGGTTGCCGCCGCCGATCGCAGCGTGCCGCTGATCTTTGTCAACACCCAGAAGATGTTTGGCGAAACGCTGGCCTATCGCGACAGCCTGGCCGAACAACTTGGCTTCACCGATCTGCGCGTCTACCGGCCCGACCCCTATGAAATCGCGGCCCAAGACGACAAATCCCTGCGCTGGGCCTATGATCCCGATGGCTGCTGCGATCTGCGCAAGGTCGAACCGCTGCGCCGCGCACTGGCCGGGTTCGATGCGTGGATTTCCGGCCGCAAGGGCTTCCAGGCCGGCCGCGCCAGCCTGCCCCGCTTCGAGCTTGATGAGGGCCGCCTGAAGATCAACCCGCTCGCCGATTGGGACAAGGCCGCCCTCGACGCGCATTTCACCACCCGCGAACTCCCCCGCCACCCCCTCGAAGCCGCCGGCTACCCCTCCATCGGCTGCCAGCCCTGCACCAGCCAAGTCCAACCCGGCGAAGACCCCCGCGCCGGCCGCTGGCGCCACTGGGACAAGACCGAATGCGGCATCCACAATCAGCCGGTGTTTTAGGTTCATCCCGGTAAAGCAGTGATCCCGCAGTCAGTCAGCCAATCGGCAATGGCGTCATATTCGCCAGGTGGTCGCGTGGCATCGGCGGAGTCGCCCCGCGGCACGTAAATTACCATCCCCTGCCGGGCGCGCGTGAGCAGCACACGATAGGCGTTGCGCACATATTCAGCGCGTCCGATGCCACTCTGCGTGGCGCTGATCTGCTGCCAGTTGGTGCCCCTGAACTGGCGCGCCTGCCAGCCACCGTCTTTGCGGCGATAATTGAGGTCCCACGCCACCCCCGCCCAATCGAGCTCGAGCCCCTGCACGTCGAATTCGGTCGCCGCATCTTCCAGCGCGTTGGAGGATCGCACATCGTCGTTGCCGTTCAGGAACCAATGGCAGACATCAACCGGCGCCTTGACGTGCAGGCCCTCGGGCTTGAGCCGCAGCGCGTTGGAACTGGCAAGCAGGCCGGCCCGTTCTCCAGCCCGGCGTTGGGTGCGCAACCATTGCCGTGCTGCCGTCAGATCGCGGGTGTAGCAAACTGGAAACTGATCAAGGCCGCTGAGCAGGGCATTGGCAGCGCCCGCATCTTCGGCCAGCAGCGCCGCGACGAACGCCGACACGCCTTCGGCGCGAAACGAGCGCACCGACACGGCGAGGTGCAGCCCCGCATCGACGACTGCGCCACGGTGCGCTAGGTGCCAACGCATTGCCCCGTCGATGGTGCCGCCCTCGGCCATCAGGTGCGGCGGCAGGAAGACCTGCCAGTGGGGCAGCCCGGCCTGCAGCGCGTTCAGCCATTCGGCAACGCCGGCTTCTCCGCGGTTGATTTCCTGCCCTTCGCCAATCAGGCAAACCACGACACACCAATCCGGACGCCGGTCCATGACCGACAGCAGGAAGCCGGGTTCGGACTGGTCAAATCCAGGCTGGCCCTTCTTGCGCCGCATGAAATCGCTGGTCATGGCGCGATCCCAGGCGCGTTGGGCCTCGTCGAAAATCACCACATGCTCGGTCGGCACGCGATCCGGCGCCAGATACTCGTCGCGGAAATGGTGGACGTTCTGGATGAAGGCATCGGGCTCGCGCGCTTGCAGCATGCGGGCTTCAGGCAGATCGGGCAGGGCGCGTTTGCGTTTGCCGTCGCGGCGTAGCGCCTCCTGCAGCACCTTCACCAGCGGACCGTTGCCAGACAGGAACACGGCATGCTCTTCCGGGTGGTCGGGATGGCGCTGGCAGGCGAGGTTGAGGCCGGCGAGCGTCTTGCCGGCGCCGGGCACGCCAGTGACGAAGCAGATGGCCTTGCCGCCCTGCGTTCGCATCCGCGCCACCACTGCCGCAATGGCGTTGGCGGTGCGCGACAGATTTTCGGCACCGGCTTCGGAGCGGGAAATGGCGGCGACGTCGTGGCCGGCATAGAGCGCTTCGGCTGCTTCGATGATGCTGGGTGTGGGGCGATAGGCGCCCTCTGCCCAAGGGGCGGCGTCGATCGCGGGCCCGTCGCCGCTGGCGAGCAGACGGCGGATGCTCGGCAGCACATCGTCGGGGCTCAGGCAGAGCGGACTGTGCACCTGGTCTTCCGCCCAGAAGCCAAAGCCGAGTTGCTGCGGCAGCGCTCCTGTAGCGATCAGGACCGGGATGATCGCCTTGTCGTGGCTAGTGACGTGGAAGTTCTTGAGATCGAGGGCATAGCCATGTGCCTGTTCGACGGCGTGACGCGGAAAGGTGCGTTCGCCGACTTTATATTCCAGCACGATGATCAGCGGGCCGGCGACAATGACGGCATCGGCGCGGCGACCCATGCGCGGAATGGCAAACTCCATGAAGAAATGTGCGTCAGGGAGTGCAGCAGCAATTTGCTGCAGATGGGTGATGGTGAACTTCCAGGCACTGATTTGTGCCAGTTCAGGCGGAAATTGGGTTGCCTCGGTAAGATGGCCTAAGGTCGATTGAGTCCCAGTTTTTGCCATAACTTCCGAGGGAGCATCGAACCAGGCACGTTTCATTCACTCAGGCTGCCAGGCTCATCCCATTCCCGCAACGAAAAAGGGCGGCCCATGTGGGGCCGCCCTCTTGTCACTCAGGATGGAAGCTCACGCCGCCTTGGGGGCCGATTCGCGCACGCCGGCGTCCACATGGGCTTCGAACTGGGCGAAGTTGGCGATGAACATGCCGACCAGTTTCTGGGCCTGCGCGTCGTAGGCGGCCTTGTCCGTCCAGGTTTCGCGTGGGTTGAGGATGGTGGGTTCGACGCCGGGGACGGAGACGGGGACGGCGAAGCCGAAATTGTCATCCGTGCGGAACTCGGCAGTTTTCAGGCTGCCATCCAGCGCGGCGTTGAGCAGGGCGCGTGTTACCTTGATCGGCATGCGGGTGCCGGTGCCGCCGGTGCCGGCGCCGCCCCCGGTCCAGCCGGTGTTGACCAGCCACACATCGACACCGCCCTTGGCGATGCGCTCCTTCAGAAGATTGCCATAAACCGACGGATGGCGCGGCATGAACGGTGCGCCAAAGCAGGTGGAGAAGGTGGCATCAGGCTCGGTCACGCCGATTTCGGTGCCGGCGACGCGGGCCGTATAGCCCGACAGGAAGTGATACATGGCCTGATCCGGCGTCAGTTTCGAGATCGGCGGCAGGATGCCGAATGCGTCGGCGGTCAGCATGATGATGTTGCGCGGCACCGGGCCCATGTTGTCGGCCGAGGCGTTGGGGATGAAATCGATCGGATAGGAACCGCGGCTGTTTTCCGCCAGCCGGTTGTCATCAAGGTCGATCACCCGGGTGACGGGATCGATCACGACATTTTCCAACACCGTGCCGAACCGGCGGGTGGTGGCGTAAATCTCCGGCTCGGCCTCGGCGGAAAGCCGGATCATCTTGGCATAGCAGCCGCCTTCAAAATTGAAGACCGCCGTATCCGACCAGCCATGTTCATCATCGCCGATCAGCGTGCGGCTGGCATCGGCGGAAAGCGTGGTCTTGCCGGTGCCGGACAGGCCGAAGAACACGGCGGTATCGCCACATGCGCCGATGTTGGCCGAGCAGTGCATCGGCATGACGCCCTGCAAGGGCAGCAGGTAATTGAGGATGGAGAAAACGCTCTTTTTCATTTCGCCGGCATAAGCGGTGCCGCCGATCAGGATGGTCTTGTGTTCGAAATCCACCGCCACGATGGTTTCGCTGCGGCAGCCGTGGCGGGCCGGATCAGCCTTGAAGCTGGGCAGATCGAT
>NZ_JANPML010000401.1:0-3029 GCF_031422795.1 Sandarakinorhabdus sp. | reverse complement strand
TCGGCGGCCAGCGCGCCGGTCAGCCAGCGGCGTTCATCCGGGGCCAGCCAGCCCACCTTGCCGGGCGCGTCGGGCAGATGGCGCCAGATGATGAAGCCCATCATCAGGGCCGGGCAGGCTTCCAGCAGGAACAGCCATTGCCAGCCGTGCAGGCCCATCGCGCCTTCCAGCCCCAGGATTGGCCCCGAAATCAGGCCCATGACGATCTGGGTGACGGGCTGGGCCACGTAAAAGCGGCTGATGACGCGGCCGCGCCACTGCGCCGGAAACCACAGGCTGGCGTAATAGAGGATGGCCGGGAAGAAGCCGGCTTCAGCCGCACCGAGCAGGAAGCGCAGCGCATAGAATTGCATCGGTGTCGTCACGAACATCTGGGCTGCCGAAATGACGCCCCAACTGATCATGATCCGCGTCACCCACAGGCGCGTGCCAAAGCGCATCATTAGCATGTTGGACGGCGCTTCCAGCAGGGCATAGCTGACGAAGAAGATGCCGCCGGCAAAGCCGAAGACGCTGGCCGAAAAGCCGAGATCGGCGTTCATCGTCTTGGCGGCAAAGCTGATGTTGGCGCGATCGATGATGGCGATCATGTAGGCGAAGAACAGGAACGGCAGCAGCCGCAGCTGCGCCTTTTTCATCACGCGTTCGGGCAGGCCGGGGGAAACATCGCCAGTTGTTTGATCGATCATGCCCGTCGCCCCCGCTGGCTTGGGTTTAGGCGATTGCCCGGCCCTGTCCAACCGGCCATTTCCAACCGGCCATGTCCAACCGGCGGCCTCATGCCACTGGCCGGCCGCCCAGTGTTTCCGACAGTTTCGCGGCGATGGCCGTGCGGGCCCGGGCGGAAAGCGCCTTGCGGTCGGGCAGATCGGCGGGGCTGAAGGGTTCCAGGAAATGCACGCGGGCTTCCCAGGTGCCGGGGCGTGACAGCAGGCGCCAGGCGTTGGCGGCGCCGGTTTCCATGCCGACCCAGCCAAGGTTGCGGCCAGCTTCGTCGCAATCAATCACCACCGGTTGCAGCGTGGCGCCCGGCGGCGGCGGAATCAGCATGGCAAACAAGGGCGCCTTGAACGGCCGCAGGCGGCGGCCGTCGCTGCAGGTGGCTTCGGGAAACATGGCGATGCGGCTGTGGCGCATGAATTGCGTGCGCATGGCGACGATCTGGGCCGGCACGCCCATGCGGTCGCTGCGGTTGACGAAAATAGTGTCGTTCAGGCGGCAGACGAAGGCGAGGCCGGGCCAGATGGCGATACCATCCTGCGCCACGAACACCGTTCCGGTTTGCCCGCCCAGGATCAGCGCGTCGGTCCAACTGAGGTGGTTGCTGATGTAAAAGACGTTGCGGCTGACCGGCTGGCCGATGCTGCGAACGCGGATGCCGCAGGCGCGGGCGTTCCAGCCCAGGAAGCGGCGGGCCCACGGGGAGGGGATGCCGAGCTGGCGGTGCAGGCTGTGGGCAGGCACGCAGATGGCGGCGATGGCCAACAGCCACAAGGATCGCCCCACCACGCGCAGCGCGCCGGCCGGATCGCGCGCGCAGGCGCCGGCAAAGGCCGCCACGGCAGCGGCAAGCCCCGGCACCGGCGGCGCCACAAAGCCGCTGGCATCGGGCAGCGGCGGCGGCCATTGGTTGTCAATGGTGGAGGCGACTGGTTCGGCCATGCAAATTGCATAGCCGCAGGCAGCGCTGAATCGTCAAGCCCTGATCGGCTGGAGAACGCGGCGTCGCCGGGCGGCGGCACCGGCCAGCGCAAAGCCAGCCAGCATCTGGGCCCAGCTGGCCGGTTCAGGCACCGGATCGCCGGGGCTGAGGCTAACGAACTCGGCCAGCGACTGGCCCACGGTGATGGTGCCTGACACACTGCGGCCATCGAGAAGATAGTTGGTGAAACTGATGCCGACGGCGTTGGTGATCAGGGTGCGGGTGCTGTCAAAGCTGCTGGCAAACTGCTGATTCAACGTCACCTTCAGGCCGGACTGATTATAGGCAACGAAATTGACGGCGGTCTGTGCGTTGCTGCCCGTGTTGAACACGTTATTGCCGTTGATGCTCAGCAGCAGATTGTTGAATGTGGATTGGCCGGTCATTGTGGTGACCAGGCCGACCTTGGTGCCGGTGGTGACCGATTGCACCCGATCGGCCGTGAGATTGAGAATGCTGGTGGTCGGGCCGCCGGTGCTGGTGAACAGGCTGATGGCCAGGTTGTTGAGATCGGAACTGGCACTGCCTGATGTGGTGTTGGCCGGGATGGTGCCGTTGGCGCTGGCCGCTGTCGCGATGGCGCCGCTGTTCAGCGTGAGCGTGGCCGTCACGCCGCCCTGATTGCCCAGCCCCACAATGGCAGCAAGCGAAGCTGCGCTGTTGGCAAGGTTATACCCCGGCGACGTGCGTCCGGTGATCGGCGCGACCGGCCCGACCGAAGTGAGCGGCTGGCCCACCACGCGCACGCTGCTGAACACACCGCGGGCCGTGGTGGAAATCTCCAGCGTGGCCTGGGCGCTGCTGGCCAGCCCCAAGACAGAGGCTGTGCCGATGATGAGATGCCTGAACATCATGCTTGGTCCTTCGTCGTCCACCCGATAGCCAGCGGTCGTGCTGAACACCGGCCACTGCTGTTCACGGCCACATCGCGGGATTTTGCAGCGCCTGAGAACCCACCTCATTCCTTGTTGAGGATGATTCCCAAGCACGCGGCGCGGCGCTTTGCCTTTTGCCGCCCGCCATGACATGAGGCGTGTGACGCACCGCGAACGGCTTTGGGGAGGCGACGATCACTCACATCCTGATGCTTGATTCCGGTGTTGGCGGCCTGTCGGTGCTTGATGATGTGCGCGCGGCATTGCCGGCGGTCGATATCAGTTATGTTGCTGACAATGCAGGCTTTCCTTATGGCACCAAGACCGAGATGGAGGTCGCCACCCGCGTGTGCGCGCTGCTCGGCCGGCTCACTGAGCGGCTGAAGCCCGATCTGTTGGTGATCGCCTGCAACACCGCTTCGACCATCGCGCTGGCTCATGCCCGCGCCGTG
>NZ_JANPML010000400.1:0-5691 GCF_031422795.1 Sandarakinorhabdus sp. | reverse complement strand
GTATCGTGCTTCGGGTGCCGGCGGCCAGCATGTCAACGTGACGGATAGCGCGGTCAGGATCACCCATATCCCCAGCGGCGTCGTGGTGGCCGTGCAGGATGAACGCAGCCAGCACAAGAACAAGGCCAAGGCACTGAAATTGCTGCGTACCCGCCTGTTCGATGCCGAACGCGAGCGCCTGGCCAGCACCCGCAGCGCCGATCGCAAGGCGATGGTGGGCAGCGGCGATCGTTCCGAACGCATCCGCACCTATAATTTCCCGCAAGGCCGCGTGACCGATCACCGCATCAACCTCACCCTGCATCGCCTGCCCGAAATCCTGGCTGGCACTGGTCTTGATGAACTGGTGACCGCGCTCATCGCCGAAGACGAAGCGGCGCGCCTGGCGAGTTTGGGGTGATCCGCAGCATAGACGCCCTCAATGCCGCTGCTGCCCGCATCGGCGGGGAGACGCCGCGTCTGGATGCCGAAGTGCTGCTCGCCCATCATCTTGGCTGCTCACGCGGCGATGTGTTGCTGAATCCAGAGCGCAGCATTGATCCACAAGACTATGACAAGATGGTCGGACGTCGTGCCAACGGTGAACCGGTCGCCCACATCACCGGCACCCGCGCTTTCTGGAGCCTGGATCTGAAGGTGAGCCCGGATGTGCTGATTCCGCGCCCCGATACCGAAACACTGATTGAGGTGGCGCTGAAACGCTGCAACCCTGCGCCCGGCCGCATCCTCGATCTCGGCACGGGTTCCGGCGCCCTGCTGTTGGCCGCCTTGACGCAATGGCGACAGGCAAGCGGCCTGGGCATTGATGCCAGCCAGGCTGCGCTGGACATCGCCAAGGCCAATGCGATCAGCAATCAGTTGGCCGACCGAGCCTGCTTTCGCTTGGGCAACTGGGGGGAGGGCCTGACCGAGAGCTTCGATCTCATTCTCAGCAATCCGCCCTATATTGCCGAAAATGAAGCATTATCGGACGAAGTTCGCGCCCATGAACCGGCCAGCGCCCTGTTTGCCGGCGTCGATGGCCTTGATGATTATCGCCGTATCCTGCCGCAACTTGCCGCATTGCTGAACCCGGGCGGGCTGGCGCTGCTGGAGATCGGCTACCGTCAGGGCGCGGCCGTGTTGGAACTGGCCGCGGTTCATGGCTTCGCTGCCCGGCTTTACCCCGATCTGGCCGGTCGCGATCGCTGCGTGGCGCTAACCGTCCCGCCGCTCGAGTCGGCGGCCTGACCACTCCACCACCTGCGGCACAGCATTGACATGGCCCAGAAAACGCAGCCGTTCCGGGCTGTTGGCCGTATCGGCTGGCACGAATTCATCCTTGCCAGTGCGGCGCAACGGCAGCACGCCGCCCAGAAACAGCTTGTCGCCGCGCGCCACCACGGCGAATCCGCCAATCCACGGATCATCGCTCTGATAATGGCCGGCCAGTGCCGCCAGTTCGGGTGGTGTGGCGGGCAGGGCGGCGTTCACCCCTGACCGCACAAAGCGCCGGCTGCCGTGATCAAGCGCAATCACCGCCTTGTCGCGCCGTTCTGCAACCAGCGGCCAATCGACCAGCCCCGGATGCGCTGTTGCAAACATCCCCGGCGCGATCGGCTGCAATGGCACCCGCGCGCCATCCAGCATGGCAATCAGGCCCGGCAATATGTCCAACTGCCGCTGGCCGTCGTTGTAGCTGCCAACATAGTCGCCGGCATCGGCGGGCAGGGCAGCCAATTCAGGCGGTGCGGGGATGGCCGCGCCGGCTGCTGCTGCGCGCAGGGCCCGCAGCGCATAAAGCGTGATCAGGCGCGGGCGATAGTTGATGCCGCCCACCGCACAACTGGCAAAGGCCCCCAGGCCGGCTGCCGCATCGACATGCATGGATGAGGAAAAACACACCATGCCGCCGGTGTGGTGCAGCAAGGCCCGGCCTTCGTCGCTGCGGTGCATCAGCCCACGGCCATAGGTTTCGCTTGGGCTGGCGGGATCCTGCACCGCCGGATTCTCCAGCCACGCCTGTGCCTGTGCATCGGTGAGCAGCGGCGCACCCTTGCCCTGGCCAACGGCGGCAATGAAATCCAGATAGCGGCCCATATCGGCCAGCGGCGCCGCCACCGAACCGGCGCCCAGATTGGCATCCACCCACGGTGCCGGTGCCATCGCCATGCCGGGCAACACCGGGCGATCGGGACGCAGCGGGCTGTAGCTGGCGGGATAGCGGGCACGATCCTTCCACTGGATGGCCCCACGGGTCGCCGCCATGCCGAGCGGCCGGCACACGCGCTCTTCAATGATCTGATACAGCAGCTTGCCTTCAATCCGTTCAAGCGCATGGCCCACCAGATCATAGCCGGTGTTGCTATAACTCCAGGCGCTGCCGGCGTTGAAACCCCGCCACAATTTTGCGCCAAGCGCTGGCGCGAAATCCGGCAGGCCGGTGGTGTGATCAAGCAGGCCACGGATGGTAAACGGCCCGCCGGATGACACGCCGGGCAATTGCGCTTCGGGCAGATGCTGGCGCAGTTCATCGTCCAGGGTCAGCTTGCCTTCGGCCTGCATCGACAGGCAAGCCAATGCCAGGAAGCTTTTGGAAATACTGCCGATCTGCCACAATTCATCGCCGGCCAAGGCTTGCGTCTCGCGATAATCGCGGGTGCCCGACAGGATGGTGAAATGCCGGCCTGGCCCCGCCGACACGACAACACCCAAGGCCGGCAATCCGAAGTGGCGGCGATGCGCCTCGACATAGGCCGCCACGGCTTCCAGTGCCTGCGTTTCGGCGGCGCTCGCCCCTTGCGCGATCAGCGTGGCGCTCGCCGAACCGGCAACGGATGCGCCGGCGGCGCCAGCCAGAAACAAACGACGATTGATCGGCATGGCGTTTCCCCTTTGATGCAGGGGGCAGTGTGGCAACTCAGTCGGCTGCCGGCAAGCGGCGTTCCTCGGCCTTCACCTGCTGCCAATAAGCCTCCTGCTCATCAAGCGACAGCGACGGGAAGTTCGGCCCGGCCAATCGCTCCATTGCGCGGAATCGCCGTTCAAACTTGGCATTGCCGGCGCGTAAGGCGGATTCGGGATCAATGCCGTGGCGGCGCGCGAGATTGGCGAGAACGAACAGCACGTCACCCATTTCCTCGGCGCGGTGGGCGTCGTCGGTTGCCGTGTCGAATTCGCCCAGTTCCTCATCCAGCTTGGCGCGCACCCCGGCCACCTCGGCCCATTCAAAGCCCACCCGCGCCGCGCGTGCCTGCAGTTTTTCGGCGCGCATCAAGGCGGGCAGGGCGGTTGCCACCCCATCAAGTGCCGATACCGGCTTTTCCGGCGCACCCGCCCCAGTCCGAGCGACCTCACGCTCGGCGGCCTTGATGCGTTCCCATTCGTCCTTCTGCGCATCGGCATCGGCGGCCCGGGTGCCATCACCAAATTCATTGGCACCGAAAATATGCGGATGTCGCCGCTCCATCTTCTCAGCAAGCGACGCCACCACATCTGCAAGGGCAAAGTGGCCAGCCTCTTCGGCCAAGCGGCTGTGGAAGACGACCTGGAACAGCAGATCGCCCAGTTCCTTCTTCAGTTCCGCCATGTCGCGCAGCGCGATCGCTTCGGCCACCTCATAAGCTTCCTCGATCGTGTAGGGCGCAATCGTGTCGAAATCCTGGGCCAGATCCCACGGACAGCCGTTTTCCTTGTGGCGCAGGGCAGCCATGATGCCGGCAAGACGATCAAGCGAGAGTGGGGCGGTGCTCATGGGTTTTCTCTGCCCGACCGGCGAGCGGCTTTCAATCACGCTCCGTCATCGCTAAGGCGTGCGGCCAAGGAGAATCCCTGTGTTCACGCTTTTTGGCGACAAGGTTTCCGGCAACTGCCTGAAGGTAAAATGGGTCGCCGATCATCTGGGCCTGGCGTACGGCTGGGTTGATGTCGATGTGGTGAAGGGCGAAGCCAAGGCCCCGGATTTTCTCGCCAAATTCCCGATGGGGCAGGTGCCGGCGGTGGAATTTTCCGACGGCCGCAGTCTGGCGCAGTCCAACGCCCTGATGCTGCATTTGGCAGATGGCAGCGCGCTGATTCCAGCTGACGGCTTTGCGCGCGCCGAGATGCTGCAATGGCTGTTCTGGGAACAATATAGCCACGAACCGGCGATCGCCGTGCGGCGTTTCCAGAAATTCTATCTCGGCAAGCCCGACAGCGAGATCGATCCGGCGCTCACCACAAAGGGCCACGCCGCGCTCAACCAGATGGAACAGCATCTGGCCAAGCGGGACTGGTTTGCGGGGGCGGGGCTCAGCTGCGCCGATATTGGCCTGGTGGCCTATACGCGGGTGGCGCACGAAGGCGGTTTCGATCTGGCCGAGTGGCCGGCTGTGCGTGGCTGGGTGGCACGGGTCGAAGGCGCGCTGGGGCTGGCTTAAAGCCCCCTCAACCCGTCCAGAAACACCGACAACGCCGCGTTGGTGGCCTCGGGCGCTTCCTGCTGCACCCAGTGGCCGGCGCCTTCGATCAAGCTGGTGCCGCGGAAATCGCTGCAGCCAGCGCCGGCGGCATCATAAAGGTCCATGCCCGGCGCAAAATGGCGCACCGGATCGCGCGTGCCGGCAATGAAGGCGGCGGGCTGCGCGATCATCTGGCCGCGCAGGGGAATGGCTTCCTCAAAATCAATGTCTTGCGCGCGGTACCGATTGAGCGGGCCGCGCCATCCCCCGGCGGCAAACGCCGTTTTGTAGATGGCCAGATCGTCCGCCGCCATCCAGGTGGGCAGCGGATCGGGCAGGGGCAGGCCTTCCAGCACCGTTGCATCCGGCAGTTTGCGGCCGAAACCGGGATATTGGGCATCACCCGACAAGGCAAAATAGAGTTTTGCCAGCGCGTCCGGATCGGCAGCCAGCTCGGCCTCTGCCACGCCTTCGGCCTGAAAATAGAATTGATAGAAGAATTTCCCGGCGTGCATCATCCGCATCATGTCGAGGAAGCGGGTTTCGCCCCACGGTGCGAACGGCACGCTCAGCCCGGCAACGGCAGCAACTGCGGCGGGGTGACGAAGCGCCGTGTTCCACACGATCGGGGCGCCCCAATCATGGCCAAACAGGATCGCGCGGCCGCCCAGCGCCGCGATGACAGCCGCGACATCCGACGCGAGCGCCGACAGGCTGTAGGCGGCAATGGCATGGGGCTTGTCACTGGCGCCGTAACCGCGCACGTCCATGGCGGCGATGCGGCGGCCGCGAGCGGCGAAATACGCCAGCTGGTGACGCCAGCTGTGCGACAGCTCCGGCCAGCCATGCACGCACAGGATCGGCAGATCAGCGCTGTGTTCTGGCCCGGCGACAACAACATTGAGCGCGAGGCCGGCGTTGTGGACTGTCAAGGTTCGCATGATCTGCTCCGCTGTCCGCTCTGAACTGGTGCCGTCACGCTAGGCCGGACTGGCCAGGACAAGCAAGCATTGGCCAGCACAGGGAAGAGCTTCGCTGGCGCACCGATTGATCCCTGTACAGGCTTGATAATATATATTATGTTTAATCACGAACGAGACTGCAGAGGCCCACTTGGCGAATGCGCTGCTTCGGCCTAACCCTGCACCGATGGACGCCGCCAATCAATTGCCGCAAGCCGCCGATCTTTATGGCGATATCGAACGCACGCCGGCCACGCGCTGGCGGGATTATGTGCCGGGCTTGCTGGTTGCGGTGCTGGCCACACTCGCCG
>NZ_JANPML010000399.1:0-2675 GCF_031422795.1 Sandarakinorhabdus sp. | reverse complement strand
CGTGCCGGTAGGATGCGGTTCGCGCGCCAGCACGCGGACATCGGCCATGGCGCGGCCGGCGCTGAACTGATCAGCCGGGGCGTTGGCGGGCAACGGAGTGGGCGGCTGCACGCGGATGGCTGCCCACAGCAGTCCGGCAATCAGGGCGAAGAAGAAATAGGGCCAGCGGTTCATGGCCTATTTTGCACCCAGTTTCTGCGCCTGGGCCCAGGCCAGATCGGCCAGCGTTTCGAAACCTTCCGCCGATTTCTTCGCATGTTCCGATGTGGCGGTGCCGCGGATCACCCGGCCCTTTATGCCGTGGATGATGCCAGCCAGGCGGAACATGTTGTAGGCAACATAGAAATCAATGTCGGGAATGCTTGTCCGGCCGGTGCGGCGGCAATAGGCGTCAACATATTCCTGCTCGCTGGGCAGGCCCAAGGCGTCCAGATCGTTGCCCACCAGGCCCGTCGTGGTGCTGGGCGGCATGCGGTACATCATCAGATGGTAGGAAAAATCGGCGAGCGGGTGGCCCAGCGTCGACAGCTCCCAATCCAGCACCGCCAGCACCTTGGGCTCGGTTGGGTGAAAGATCATGTTGTCACAGCGATAATCGCCATGAACAACCGACACTTCATCACCCGGCGGAATATTGGCTGGCAACCATTCCACCAACTTGTCCATCGGGCCATAACGCCCGGCGTCAACGTCTTCCAGATATTGCTTTGACCAGCGACCGATCTGGCGCGCGAAATAATTGCCCGGCTTGCCGAAATCGCTGAGCCCGGCCTTCTCGATATCGATCATGTGCAGATCGGCCATCGTCTTGTTCATGGCGTCAAAATAGGCGCGGCGCTCTGCCTTGGGCACCGATGGAAAGGTCGTGTCCCAGATCACCCGGCCATCAACGCAGTCCATGATGTAGAACCAGGTGCCGATAACATCATTGTCCTGACACAGGCCAAAGGTGCGCGCGGCCGGGAAGCCCTGCGCGTGCAGCGCCGTGATCACCTTGTATTCGCGGTCCACCGCATGCGCCGACGGCAGCAGCTGGCCCGGCGGCTTGCGGCGCAGCACATAATTCTGCCCCGGCGTGATCAATTTGTAGGTCGGGTTGGACTGCCCGCCCTTGAACTGTTCGATGGTCAGCGGGCCGGCATAGCCTTCGACATTGGCCTGCATCCACTCGCCAAGCCGGCCGGCATCGATCTCCTGGCCGGGCCGCACCGCGCTGGTGCCCGAAAATTGCTCCTGCCGATCGCTCATGCGCTTCTCCCCTCGCAGCGTTCAGGCAGACTTTCCGATATCCCGCCGGAAATGGCCGCCGTGCCACTTGATCTTGCGAATAGCCGCATACGCCAGCGCGCGCGCCTCGGAAATATCATGGCCCAGCGCCGTGATGTTGAGCACGCGGCCGCCGGATGCCACCAGCCGGCCATCCTCGCTGCGGCTGGTGCCGGCATGGAACACGTGGCAACCCAACGCTTCGGCAGCGGCCAGGCCTTCGATCACCGTGCCGGCCACCGGACGCCACGGATAACCCTTGGCCGCCATCACCACCGTCACCGCCGCATCCTTGCTCCACTGCGGATCAACGCTGGCCAGGCTGCCGGTCGCCGCCGCCCACAGCAGTTCGACCGCATCCGATTCCAGCCGCAGCATCAACACCTGCGCTTCGGGATCGCCCAGCCGCACATTATATTCGATCAGCATCGGGCCATCGACGGTGAGCATCAGCCCAGCATAGAGGAAGCCTTGAAACGGGGTGCCGCGCGCCTTCATCGCCGCCAGCGTCGGCAGCACGATGCGCGCCATCGCCTGCGCCTGCAGTTCCGGGGTCAGGCGCGGGCTGGGCGAGATCGCGCCCATGCCGCCGGTGTTGGGGCCTTCATCGCCGTCGCGCAGGCGCTTGTGATCCTGCGCTGTGGGCAGCACCCGCACGGTCTCGCCATCGGTGAGGATGAACAGGCTGGCTTCCGGGCCTTCCAGGCATTGCTCCACCACCACCGGGCCATGGATTTCAGCCAGCGCGGCGAGGCCTTCCTCGTTGCTCTCCGCCACCGTCACGCCCTTGCCGCCGGCCAGGCCATCGGCCTTCACCACCACTGGCAGCGGGTGGACGGCGACATAATGGTGCGCGTCGGCGGCATCGGCAAAACGCCGGAAACGCGCGGTGGGAATATCGTGCTCGGCGCACAATTCCTTGGTGAAGCCCTTAGACGCTTCAAGCTGTGCCGCGGCAGCAGAGGGGCCAACCACCGGCACACCCGCGCTGCGCAGCGCATCGGCGACGCCCGCCACCAGCGGTGCTTCCGGGCCGACCACGACCAGCGCAATTTTTTCCCTGGCCACAAAATCGACGACAGCCTGGCCATTGTTGATGTCTAGCGTCACACAGGTCGCCACGTCGGCGATGCCGGCATTGCCCGGCGCACTCAGCAGCCGGCCACAACGCGGTGATTGGCGCAGGCGCCAACACAGGGCGTGCTCGCGGCCACCGCCGCCCAGCACGAGAATGTCAACGGAATCGGGGATAACAACGGAGTCGGGGCTGGCACTCATGCCTCATCCCTATCATGCGCATCTGTTGCGACAAGGGCCGGCAGCGGTTTAAGGAAGGCAGGTGGACGATACACCAGACAATACCCCCGAATACAGCGTCAGCGAGATCGCCGGCGCGCTGAAGCGCACGG
>NZ_JANPML010000398.1:0-2729 GCF_031422795.1 Sandarakinorhabdus sp. | reverse complement strand
GAAGGGCGCGGCTGGCAGGTCGCACCGGTTGATGCCAGCAATTCGTTGGTGTTGCGCGGTGATCCCGCAACCCTGGCCAAGCTGGCGCGCATCGTCGCCGATCTCGATCAGGCCGCCGCCGCCGGCAGCGATGTGCGGGTGTTCTTCCTCAACCACGCCGATGCCGAAAAACTGGTGCCGGTGTTGCAGCAACTGGTTGGCCAGCCGGTCAGCCCGGCGTCCCAAGCCGCGCCGATGGCGCAATCGATGCAGAGCGCCTTTGGCAACGCCAATGCCGGGCAAAATCAGGGGCAGGGCCAGCCTGCATCCAGCGCGCCATTGCAGGCCGCGCCCAGCGGTGGATCGTTGGGCACCAGCGGCTTCGTTCCCGGTGCCAGCATTGGCCGCGGCCAGGCGGTGATTGCGCGTTATGAAGGCGCCAACGCCATCGTGATTGCCGCACCTGCCGATGTGCAGCGCCGGCTGGGCGAAGTGATCCGCCAGCTGGATGTGCGCCGCGAACAGGTGCTGGTGGAAGCGGTAATCGTGGAAATCAGCGACATCGCCGCCCAGCGTCTGGGCGTGCAGTTCCTGCTGTCGGGCACGGGGGGCAGCAACATCCCGTTTTCGGTCACCAATTACAGCAACGCCGCGCCCAATCTGCTGGCGGTGGCCGGCGCAATCGCAGCGGAAAAACGTTACGGTCAGGACAATTCGACCACGGTTGCCCTGCGCGATGCGGCGGTCAACAGCCTGCTCAACGCCACCGGCGGCCAGTTCGGTTTTGGCGGCAATCTCGGTTCGAATGCCGTGTTTGGTTTCGTTATCAACGCGGTAAAGGCCGATACCGCGTCCAACGTGCTCTCTACCCCGTCGGTGATGACGCTCGACAACGCCCAGGCCCATATCCTTGTCGGCCAGAATGTGCCGATCGCCACCGGCCAGGCGCTATCCAACAATTTCGACAACGCCTTCCGCACCGTTCAACGCCAGGATATCGGCATCGCACTGGATGTGCGCCCGCAAATCAACGCCGGCGGCACCATCAAGCTTACGCTGCGCCAGGAAGTGAGCAGCATCGCCACCGCCGTCATCACGCAGGACGTGCCCGATCTGATCCTCAACAAGCGCGAGATCAACACCACTGTCACCGTGGACGACGGCCAGATCCTGGCTTTGGGTGGCCTGATTGACGAGAATGAACGTCGCGCCATCGAGAAAGTGCCGCTGCTGGGTGACATTCCGTTTTTGGGCAATTTGTTCCGATCGAAATCGCGCAGCCGCACCAAAACCAATCTGATGGTGTTCATCCGCCCCACCATCATCCGCAACGCTGAAGACGCGGCCAAGCTGACCGGAGAGCGTTATCAATATGTCCGCGCCGAACAGGCTCGCCGCGAAGGCACCGCCGAAACCAGCCTCGATATGCTGGTGCGCGATTATCTTAAAAGCCCGATTCCAGGTGCGCCCGCTGCTGCTCCGCCGCCCGCGCCGCCGAAACCATGAGCCAGCCCGCCCTTTCTCATGCCCCCGCCTTGTCTTATGCCTTTGCCAAGGCGCAGGGGATGATCGTCACCGTCATGGGCGACGTGGCGGAAGTGGTGCGCCGGCCCGGCAGCAATGCAATGGCGCTGGCCGAAGTGCGCCGTGTCGCCGGCCGGCCGCTGGCGCTGAAAGACGTTGGCGATGCCGAGTTCGACCGCCTGCTGCAGGATCATTATGCCCGCAGCGCCTATGCTGGCGAGGCCGACGATCTGCTGGGCTTTGGTGATGCCCTGCCATCAGCCGAAGACCTGCTGGCCAGCGACGATGAAGCGCCGGCCATCCGGCTGATCAACGGGCTCATCGCAGAGGCCGCCCGCCTGAAAGCGTCGGACATTCACATCGAACCGTTCGAAACGGCGCTGGTGGTCCGCATGCGCGCCGATGGCGAGCTGCAGGAAATGCACCGGCTGCCGCCCGGCGTCGCGTCCGTGCTGGTCAGCCGCATCAAGGTGATGGCGCGGCTGGACATTGCCGAACGGCGCCTACCGCAGGATGGCCGCATGGACCTGACACTGGGTGCCAAGCGGCTGGATGTGCGCGTTTCCACCCTGCCCGCGCGCGGCGGCGAACGCGTGGTGCTGCGCCTGCTCGACAAGGAAAATGCCGGCATCGATCTGGCCGCGCTCGGCATGCCCGACAGCGCCGAACGCGCCTTCCGGGCCGGCCTGGCCGAAGCCAATGGCCTGGTGCTGGTGACCGGCCCGACCGGCAGCGGCAAGACGACGACGCTTTATGCCGGACTGAAACTGCTCAACGATGGCCGCAGCAATATCCTGACCGTGGAAGACCCGGTGGAATATGCCGTCGATGGCATCGGCCAAACGCAGGTAAATCCCAAGGTCGGCCTCAGCTTTGCCGCCGGCCTGCGCGCCATTCTTCGGCAAGATCCGGATGTGGTGATGGTCGGCGAAATCCGCGACGCCGAAACCGCCAGCATCGCCGTGCAGGCCGCGCTCACTGGCCATCTCGTGCTGTCGTCGCTGCACACCAATGATGCCGCCAGCGCCATCACCCGCCTGCGCGATTTCGGCGTTGAACCGTTCCTGCTTGCTGCCACGCTGCGCGCCGTGGTGGCGCAGCGGCTGGTGCGCCGGCTCTGCCCCGCATGCCGCACTTCCCATCCGGCCGATGCCGGCACCGCTGCGGCACTGGGCATCGCGGCCGGCACGCCGGTGTGGGCTGCACCGGGCTGCGAGGCGTGCAAT
>NZ_JANPML010000397.1:0-2005 GCF_031422795.1 Sandarakinorhabdus sp. | reverse complement strand
GAGATGGAAGGCCGGTTGGCCGCGCCGGCCTCGTTGACGGAAGCCCGCCGCGCCGCGCAGCTGGGCGCGCGGGTGATGCGCGCCGTGCAGGGCATTGATCAGCCGACCATCTGCGCCTTGAAGGGCGTGGCCACCGGCGGCGCCACCTGTATCGCCACGGCCTGCGATTTCCGCATTGCCGCCAGCGGCTCCCGGTTGGGCTATGGCGAAGTGAAGATCGGCATCAACCTGATGTGGAACGCGCTGGGGCCGCTGATCGAACTGGTTGGCCCGGCCCGCGCCAAGCGCATGGTGATGACGGGTGCGCTGTTTGAT
The DNA here is from genome assembly GCF_031422795.1 of Sandarakinorhabdus sp. GTDB lineage: Bacteria > Pseudomonadota > Alphaproteobacteria > Sphingomonadales > Sphingomonadaceae > Sandarakinorhabdus. Next base: position 1,690 of record NZ_JANPML010000397.1, on the reverse strand, counting down.
GTCGAAACGCTGGAACGCTGGGGCCTGATCGACGAAATTGTGCCCGCTGGCAGCGAAGATGCGCGGGCGCTGACGCTGGCCGCCGACTATGCCGCGCTGCCGCCGCTGGCTGTGCAGATGATCAAACGCAGCATCAACGCGGTTTCGGGCGCGCTCCACGCCGCCGTACTGCATGCCGACGCCGATCAATGGCTGCTGGCGACGCAAGGGCAGGATTTTGTGGAGGCGCTGGCTGCGTTTCGTGAAAAACGGCCGGGGCGGTTCACAGGGAATTGAGAATGGACGCGATTTTCTCTCTGCATTCCTCCGAAGCCAGCCTGGTCCTTGAACGGGCCGGCGACGCGCTTTTGTGGCGCCACCTTGGCCTGCGTGTCGAGACGTCGGGCCTGCCGGCGCTGGCCAGCACGCGCGGCGCGGCGACCTTTTCGCTCGATGCAGACGTGCCCTTTGCCACGGCGCCGGGGCTCGGCTGGTTCGGCCCGTTGGCGGTGAACATGGCCCGCCGGGTGCTGCGCTGGGCGGTGACAGACGTGGCAAGCGACAGCCAGCATCTGCGGGTCACGCTGGTTGATGCGGACAGCGGCCTGCGGCTGGAGCAAGGCTTTCGTGTGCTGCCGGGCGGCGGCTTTGAAATCAGCGCCGTGCTGGGCAACGATGGCCCGGTGCCGATCACGGTCGATACGCTTGCCAGCGCGCTGCTACCGCTGCCGGCCGGCCTTGATCGCATCCTCAGTTGGCGCGGCCGCCACAACGCCGAATTTGCGCCGTGCGTGGAACCACTGCCGGCCCACCAGTGGCGGCGCGAGACGCGGCGCGGCCTGCCCGGCCATGGCGGGCCGCCCGGCCTGTATCTGCTGGGCGTGAATGCCGGCTGGGATGATGGCCTGGTGCTGGCGGCGCAGCTGGCCTGGTCGGGCGATGCGGTGTTGAGCGTGGAGCGCGACGACGAAGGCCGGCATTTCCTGTCAGCCGGCATGGCCGATGGCGTCACGCTGCAACCGGGCGAACGCATTGAAGCGCCGCCGCTGTTGCTGGCAATCAGCAACCGGGGCCGCAATGGCGCGATGCAGCAGATGCATGCCATGGTGCGGGCGCGGGTGGGCTGGCCGGGGGGGGAGATGCGCTCGCGCCCGGTGCATCTCAACAGCTGGGAAGCCTGTTATTTTCGCCACGACGAAGCCCGCATTCTCGAATTGGCCCGCGCTGCCGCCGCCATCGGGGCAGAACGCTTCATCCTTGATGATGGCTGGTTCCGCGGCCGCGACCATGATCGCGCCGGGCTGGGGGACTGGACCGCCGATCCGCACAAATATCCCGCCGGGCTGAAACCGCTGGCCGATGGTGTGCGGGAGCTGGGCCTTGAATTCGGCCTGTGGGTCGAACCGGAAATGGTCAATCCCGACAGTGATCTGTATCGCGCCCACCCCGATTGGGCGCTGCACATCGCGGGCGCGCCGCAGCCCACCGCGCGCAACCAGCTGGTGCTCAACCTGTCGCTGCCGGCGGTGGAGGATTATCTTTTTGCCGCGCTCGACACACTGCTCAGCGAGGTGCCGATCTCCTATCTCAAATGGGATCATAACCGCGATCTGGCACCGGCCGGCGGGCTGGGCCAGGTGCGGGGGCTTTATCGCCTGCTCGCCCGCCTGCGCGCGGCGCATCCGGATGTGGAGATCGAAAGCTGTGCCGG
>NZ_JANPML010000396.1:0-5474 GCF_031422795.1 Sandarakinorhabdus sp. | reverse complement strand
GTGCGAAAGGCGCTGGCCGAACGCGAGGTGCTGCTCGACATCGCGCCGCACATCACCTGGCCGCAATCCTTTGTGCTGCCGCACGCAGATGGCATGCGGCCGGTGTGGATGCTGCGGCTGGGCACCTTCCTGTATGATCATCTTGCCCGGCGCGATGTGGTGCCGGGGTCGGCCCGCATCGATCTGCGCCAAGAACGCGCCGGCCGCGCGCTCGACAACCGCTATCGCACGGCCTTTCGCTATTGGGATGGCTGGGTGGACGATGCGCGGCTGGTGGTCGACAATCTGAAGGATGCTGCTGCGCGCGGCGCGACTGTGCTGCCGCGCTCTCCCGTGGCCCGCGCCGAACGGGTGGACGGGCTGTGGCAGTTGACGCTCGCCGATGGCCGCAGCCTTACGGCGCACCGCCTGATCAACGCTGCCGGGCCATGGGCGGAAACGGTGGCGCGGCAGGTCATGGGCCTGAACGACGCGCCGCCGCTGCGGCTGGTGCAGGGCAGCCACATCATCACCCGCCGCGTGCATCTGGGCAACGATGCCTTCATGCTGCAGCAGCCCGATGGCCGCATAATCTTCATCATCCCCTACGAACGCGACTATTCGCTGATCGGCACCACCGAAGGCGATGTGCAGCGGCCCGAGGATGCCCGCGTGAGCGATGCAGAGGTGGAGTATCTGCTGTCCGCCGCCAACCGCTATCTGGCGCGTCCGCTGACGCCGGATGATGTGGTGCACCGCTTTGTTGGCGTGCGCCCGCTGATCCTGGAAAGCGGCAAGGACGACAAGGAAACCACCCGCGATTACCGCCTTGTCGAACATGACGGGCTGGACGCGATGACCATCGTTGGCGGCAAGATCACCACCTATCGCGTGCTCGCCGAAGACGTGATGGCCCGCATCGCGCCCAAATCGAAAAGGTGGACCGGCAAGGCCCCTCTGCCCGGCGGTGCCATCGAACGGCACAAGGGCGAGAACGGCCAGGCCGCCTTCAAACGCTGGCTGGAACATCTACAGGCGCGTGAGGCGAATTATGACCCCAAGCTGGTCAAGCGGCTGGCCATGACCATCGGTGCGCCGGCAGCTGATCTGCTCAGCCAGGGGCTGGGCCGCAATCTGGGCGGCATCTTCGAAGCCGAACTGGCCTATTTCCGCGACCATGAATGGGCGCAATCGAGCGCCGATGTGCTGTGGCGGCGCACCAAGCTGGGCCTGCATCTGGATGCCGCTGCCCAAGCCGAAGTCGCCCGCTGGTTCGGCGAAGAACCCGCCGATGTGCGTGAGATCCCCACCGGGCACCGTTTTGCCCGGCCCAGTGTAGACTGAATGGGTGTAGACTGAACTGGCACGAACCAAGTCCGCCTGATCCGCATTGAACCGGATGGTCATGCAGCCCGACTTTGCGGCAGCCTCGCCTTTCGTCTGGGGAGGAGCATATGGCCGTGGCCGAACAAGGTGGACGCAAGCTGGCAGGCGCGGTGTCGATCAACGTCAGCCGCACCTTGGCGTTGGCTGATCTGAAGTCCGCGCTGGCCGCCGGCTGGGCCGATTATCGCGCTGCGCCGCAGTTCGGGTTGTTCTTCGCCGGCATCTATGTCGCCGCCGGGCTGGCCCTGGCGTGGGCGCTGGTAACGCAGGCCGCCGTGGCGTGGCTGGTACCGGCAGCGGCCGGCTTTCCGCTGCTCGCGCCCTTCTGTGCTGTCGGCCTCTACGACGTCAGCCGGCGCCGGGAGGCCGGGCTGCCATTGCCGTGGGGCGGCGTGCTGGCCTCGCTGAAAGGCCGGGGGGACGAACAGATATTGTCGATGGGCGTCATCATCTTTGTCGCGTTCGGCTTCTGGCTGATGATCGCCCACGCCATCTTCGCCATCTTCCAATCCGGCAGCGGCACCGACAGCCTGGAATTTCTGTTCAGCAGCACCGGCATTGCCATGCTGATCTTTGGCAGCGTCGTTGGCGCGCTGATGGCGCTGGGTTTCTACGCTGTGACCGTGGTCAGCCTGCCGATGCTGGTCGATCGCGACGTGGATTTCATGACAGCGATCATCACCAGCCTGTCGTGCATGCGGGCCAACGCCCGGCTGTTGCTGATCTGGGCGGTGCTGATCGCAGCCACCCTGTTCGTCGCCATGCTGCCGGCATTCCTGGGGCTGCTGGTGGCGCTGCCTGTGCTCGGCCACGCCACCTGGCATCTGTATCGCCGCCTGGTGGCCTAAAGCGCCCCGGCCTCCCTCAGGCACGACACCAGCACTTCGGCATCGATATTGCCGCCCGAAAGCGTGGCGATCACCGTCTTGCCCGTCACGTCCAGCTTGCCAGCCAGCAGTGCTGCCAGCGTCACCGAACCGCCCGGTTCCACCACCAGTTTCAGTTCACGGAACGCAAAGGCGACGGCGCGGGCCACCTCGGCCTCGCTCACCGCCACGCCGGTGGCACCGTGATGACGCAGCGTTTCAAAGGTGATCTCTGCCATCACCAGCGTTTGCAGCGCGTCGCAGCGGGTCGGGCCGGGGTTTTCCACCGGCAGGATGCGCCCGGCCGCCAGACTGCGGCACACATCGTCATAGCCTTCCGGTTCCACCACCACGATCGGCAACTGGCTGCCTGCCGCGAAGCCGCCCGACAGCCCGCCGCCGCCACAGCAAGTCAACACCAGATCAGCGGTTTCGCCCATTGCCGCCAGATCCTGCACGGCTTCCAATCCCGCCGTGCCCTGGCCGGCGATAACCAGAGCATCGGCAAACGGCGGCACGATGATCGCCCCGCGCGCTTCGGCCAGATTGGCGGCGATGGTCTCGCGGGCTTCGGTCAGCCGGTCATAGAACACCACCTCGGCCCCGTCGGCGCGGGTTCGTTCCACCTTCAACTTGGGCGCGTCCGACGGCATCACGATGAGCGCCGGCATCCCTAGCAACCGCGCTGCCCGCGCCACGCCCTGCGCGTGGTTGCCCGACGAATAGGCCACCACGCCGCCGCGCCGGCCTTCGGGCGGTAGAGCCAGAAGCCGGTTCATCGCGCCGCGAAATTTGAAGCTGCCGGTGTGCTGGAGATTCTCCGGCTTGAACCAGATGCGCCCGCCGCACAGCGCATCGAGCGCCGGACAGTTGATCAAGGGGGTGCGCACCGGCCACGAACCAAGGCGATTTGACGCAGCCAGAACATCGGCATGAACGACCGGAGCGACGGGAGCGGCGGCGGCAGCAGGGGCGGGGGAAGTCATTGAAAAAAGTGCCCTTTCACAAAAATGTCACATGGCTCGCAAAGCCCCAGGCAAACCCTTGAAAGGTCTAGCCAAAACCGGCTTTTCTGCAAAGCCGATATTGTAACAAAAATCTTCTTTACATGGGGGCATCAAAACCATAATTACCGCGCCGCTGCCCCATGGGACTTCCACCGCAAGGCAGCTTTGGTGTCAATGCCAGCGATCGACTTGGCGGGGTTTCTTGCCTCTCCAGTCAAGCGCGCAGCTGCGACATGCTTTGCCCACCCGGAGGTCCCTTGAGTTGCTCAAGCAAAACGAAGCGCTGTCGGTAGCGCGGCTCCTGCGTCCAACGCAGCCCGTTACCCTTATCCGCCCTCACGCCGCTCGCCGCGCGGCTCGGTTCTTCCTTGCGAAGTTTCCGGGCACGTCGATGTATGCGGTGAAGGCCAACCCTTCCCCTGATCTGATTCGCACCCTGTGGGATGCGGGGCTGACGCACTATGACGTCGCCTCCATCGCCGAAGTGCGCCTGGTTCGTGAGGTGGCTCCCAATGCCACCTTGTGCTTCATGCACCCGATCAAGCCGCCGGAAGCCATTGCCGAAGCCTATCACCAGCACGGCGTGCGGGTGTTCAGCCTCGATTCCATCGACGAGCTGGACAAGATCGTGGCTGCCACCGCGAGGGACGGCGTGAATGCGACGGACCTGACGCTGTGCGTGCGTCTGCGCGTTTCCTCGTCGCACTCCAAGCTCAGCCTGGCGTCGAAGTTCGGTGTGCCGGCTGATGAAGCCGCGCCGGTGCTGATGGCCGCCCGCCAGGTTGCCGATGCGCTGGGCATCTGCTTCCACGTTGGCAGCCAGGCGATGAGCCCGCAGGCCTATGGCGATGCCATGGCGCAGGTGCGTGCTGCGATTGTTGGCGCCGGCGTCACTGTCGACATCGTCGATGTCGGCGGCGGTTTCCCGTCGGTTTATCCGGGCATGGAGCCGGGTCGCCTCGAAGCCTATTTCGAAGTGATCCACCGCGCCTTTGAATCGCTGCCGATTTCCTATTCGGCCGAACTTTGGTGCGAACCGGGCCGGGCCCTGTGCGCTGAATACAGCTCGGTGCTGGTGCGTGTCGAAGCCCGCAAGGGCGATGAGCTCTACATCAACGATGGTGCCTATGGTGCCTTGTTCGATGCGGCGCACATCGATTGGCGTTTCCCCGTGCAGCATGTGCGGGCCACGCCAAGCCGGGCGCGGGATATGGAGTTCAGCTTCTGGGGCCCGACCTGCGACGACATGGATTACATGCGCGGGCCGTTTGCCCTGCCGGCGGATATCGAAGCTGGTGACTATATCGAAATCGGCATGCTCGGCGCCTATGGCTCCGCGATGCGCACCGGCTTCAACGGCTTCACCGCCGGCGAAACCGTGGTGGTTTCCGATGAGCCGATGGACACGCGTTATGCTGTCACGGAAGAGTCGCCGGACAAGATTATCAAGCTTCGCACCAAGTAAGCTTCACGCCCCCGCCCTTTGAACCGGCGGGGGCGCATCCCCGCTCGGCGCCGGACTCCCCCGGCCGCGGGCGGCGTTTCCGCCAGAATGTTTTCTGGGCGAAATGCCGGGCCACCGTCTGAACCTGGGAGCAATCCATGACCGATACCCTGAACGCCGTCGTTACCGAGCTCACCCCCGCCGAGCGCCAGCGCAAGGCCGAACTGCTGTCGACGGTGGTCGAACATATCGACATCAAGAGCTTTGACGCTCGCCCGATCATCGACGGCATGGCCAAGATGAGCTTCACTTCGCGTGATCTCGCCCGCGCCACCGACATCTACAACCAGATGTTGCAGGATCCCGATTGCTCCATCTTCCTGGTCATCGCCGGTTCGACGAGCGCCGGCGGCTGCATGGATCTTTATGCCGATCTGCTGCGCAACAACATGATCGATGGCATCGTGGCCACCGGCGCCACCATCGTGGACATGGATTTCTTCGAAGGCCTGGGCCACAAGCATTATCAGGCGCTGGAAGTGCCGGATGACGACACGCTGCGCTCGCTGCTGATCGACCGCATCTATGATACCTATATCGACGAAGAAGCCCTGCAGGATTGCGATCATACCATCTATGAAATCGCCAACACGCTGGAACCGCGTGGTTATTCCAGCCGCGCCTTCATCCGGGAGATGGGCAAGTATCTGGCCGAGCATGGCAAGAAGGAAAACAGCCTGGTCAAGCTCGCCTATGAGCATGACGTGCCGATATTCTGCCCGGCCTTCGTCG
>NZ_JANPML010000395.1:0-1915 GCF_031422795.1 Sandarakinorhabdus sp. | reverse complement strand
CGAATTCTACAGCCACGTCATGCACATCGTGTCGAACGTGCAGGGCCGGTTGGCTGACGGAGTCGATGCCGTTGCCGCCCTGCTCGCCGGCTTCCCGGCCGGCACCGTATCGGGCGCGCGCAAGGTGCGGGCCATGCAGATCATCGCCGAACTGGAAGGCGAAGCACGCGGGCCCTATGCCGGCGGCGTCGGCTATTTCAGCCCGAATGGCGACATGGATAGCTGCATCGTGCTGTGCACGGCGGTGGTGAAGGATGGCGTGATGCACGTGCAGGCCGGCGCCGGCATCGTCGCCGACAGCGTGGCCGAATATGAACAGCGCGAATGCGAAGCCAAGGCCGGCGCGCTGATCGCGGCGGCGCACGAAGCCATCGCCACGGCCGCGCAAGCCGGTTTTGGCCAATAGGAGAATCAATATGGCGACCGCAACCTGGAACGGCCAAATTATCGCCGACACGGCCGACACGGTGATCGTGGAGGGAAATCATTATTTCCCGGCCGATGCCATTGATCCGGCGCTGTTGAAGCCCAGCACCACGACCAGCGTCTGCGGCTGGAAGGGACTGGCGAATTATTACACCCTGATCGTGGACGGTGCGGAGAACCGCGACGCTGTCTGGTATTATGCCGATCCCAAGCCGCAGGCCGCGCAGATCAAGGGCCGGCTGGCGTTCTGGAAGGGTGTCAAGGTCACGGGGTGACGGTTGGCTGGTGACGGGAGCGCCCCAAATAGCTAAGGCCAGCGCATGACCATTCTCGTCATCGACAACTATGACAGCTTCACCTTCAACCTCGTGCATTATCTGGCCGAGTTGGGAGCCGAAACGATCGTGGTCCGCAACGATGCGCTGACCACGCAGGACGCGATGGGCATGAACCCGGAGGCGATTCTGCTCTCCCCCGGCCCGTGCACGCCCACCGAGGCCGGCATCTGCCTGGCGCTGATTACCGCCGCTGCCGAAACGCGCACCCCGCTGTTCGGCGTGTGCCTTGGCCACCAGGCGCTGGGCCAGGCCTTTGGCGGCATTGTCGAACGCGCGCCGCAGGTGATGCACGGCAAGGTGAGCCCCATCACCCACGATGGAACGGGTGTGTTTGCCGACATCTCCTCCCCGTTCGAAGCCGCCCGCTATCACAGCCTGACGGTGCGCGAAGCCGGTCTGCCCGCCGATCTGGTGGTCAACGCCCACAGCCCCGATGGCCTGATCATGGGCATGCGCCACCGCGAGCTGCCGCTGCACGGCGTGCAGTTCCACCCCGAATCCATCGCCACCCAGCATGGCCACCGGTTGCTGGCCAATTTCATGGCGCTGGCTGGCCTGAAGCCCGATCTGTCGGTTTTGGCATGAGTGCCCTGCCCGATCCGTTCCGCCCGCTTGACGAAGGCGCGGCGGCCGAGGCCTTTGCCGCCATTTTCGATGGCAAGGTGAGCGACGAGGCGTTGGCCGGTTTTCTCACCACGCTGGCGGATCGCGGCGAAACCGTGGGCGAAGTTGTCGCCGCCGCCCGCACCCTGCGCGCCCGCGCCATCCAGCCGTTCCGCGCCGCCGATGCGCTCGATGTGTGCGGCACCGGCGGCGATGGCATGCACAGCCTCAACATCTCGACCGCCGTGTCATTGGTCGTTGCCGCCTGCGGGGTGAAGCTGGCCAAGCATGGCAACCGCGCCGCCTCCTCCACCTCGGGCGCGGCAGATGTGCTGATGGTGCTGGGCGTGCCGGAACTGCCGATGGACCGGCTCGGCCCGTGCCTTGAACAAGTCGGCATCAGCTTCCTGCACGCCGCGCGCCACCACCCGGCGATGGCCCGCGTCGCCCCGGTGCGGCGCGCGCTGAGCCGGCGGACGATCTTCAATCTGCTCGGCCCGCTGTGCAATCCGGCCGGGGTGGATCAGCAATTGCTGGGCGTGTTTGCT
>NZ_JANPML010000394.1:0-8109 GCF_031422795.1 Sandarakinorhabdus sp. | reverse complement strand
GATGTGCTGGTGGCAGCCGGAAATGGGGTTGGCGGCATCCTGCTGCGCGCCCGGCCCGGCCCGGTGCGCGATGCCTGGGCCGAAGCGCTGAATCTGGTCATCCCCACGCGCCGTCTGCCGGCCAGCGCCGATGCCGAAGCGCTGGATGGCGGGCTCGATCTGACCGCCACGCTGGCCAGCGGCAAACCGGTGCACCGGGCCGGCATCTTTGCCGATGCGGCCGGCAAGGCCCTGGTGGTGCCGATGGCCGAGCGGATGAACGCCGGCCTTGCCGCCCGCCTCGCCACCGCCATCGACGATGGCTGCCCGCCGCTGGTGCTGTTCGATGAAGGCGACCCGGAAGACGCCGAGCGCGAGCGCATTGCACCGGGCCTGGCCGATCGTCTGGCCATTCACATCGATCTGGGCAGCGTCCGGCTCGACATGGCGGCGCTGCTGGCCGGCAACGCGCCGCCGCCGCCGCTGGAGATGCTGGCCGAACCCGGCGCCATCGCGAAAGACCCGGAAACCGCGCTGGCAGTGGCCGCTGCTGCGCTGGGCATCAGCTCCATCCGCGCGCCCATCATGGCCGTGCGCGTTGCCCGCGCCCACGCCCGGGCAGATAACCGGCCCGACGCCATCGAGCAGCTGCGCGAAGTCGACATGGCCGCCGCCGCCGCGCTGGTGCTGGGGCCACGCGCCACCCGCGTGCCGCCGCCACCTGAGGAAGAGCCGCCGCCACCGGAAGAGCAGCCGGACGATCAGCCGCCGCCGGAAGACCCGCCACCGCCGCCGCCGCCCAGCGATGACACGCAGGGCGACGATCAGGACCAGCCGGAACCGCCGCCAATCGACCCGACCGACATGATCCTGGATGCGGCACAGACGGCGCTGCCACCTGGCCTGCTCGATGCGTTGGCGGCGGGCACAGTGTCGAAAGCGCCAAAGGCCAGCGGAGCATCGGGCGCCAAGCAGAAGAGCATCACCAGTGGCCGCCCGGCCGGCGTGCGCCCGGGCATGCCGGGTCGCGGCGCGCGACTGGCGTTGATCGAAACCATCAAGACCGCCGCTCCGTGGCAGAAGATCCGCCCTGCACGCGACGATGGCCGCCTCGCCATCCGCACTGATGATCTGCGCATCCGGCGTTTTGTGGCGCAGACCCAATCGACCACCATTTTTGCCGTCGATGCCAGCGGCTCGGCGGCGTTTGCGCGGCTGGCCGAGGCCAAGGGCGCCGTCGAACTGTTGCTGGCGCAGGCCTATGTAAAGCGCGCCGAAGTGGCGCTGGTGGCGTTTCGCGGCATGGAAGCGTCGTTGGCCCTGCCGCCCACGCGCAGCCTGCCGCGCGCCAAGAAAGAACTGGCCGGCCTCGCTGGCGGCGGCGGCACGCCGCTTGCTGCCGGGCTGGATATGGCCCGCAAGGTGGCGGAAGCCGAAAAGGCCAAGGGCCGCACGGCGCTGGTGGTGGTGCTCACCGATGGCCGGGCCAATGTCGGCGGCAGCGCGGCGCAAAGCCCGCAAGAGGCCGCGCTGGCCTCGGCGCGGGCGTTCCGCGCCAGTGGCATCGCCTGCGTGTTCATCGATTGCAGCCCGCGGCCGCGCCCGCAAGGCGCCGAACTGGCAAATGCGATGGGCGCGCGGCTGGTGACACTGCCGCGCCTTGATGCCAATGCAGTGGTGGCAGCGGTGAACGCTGCAAGTACAGGAAAAAATTGATGCGGTGGGATATTGATGGGCGTCACGTGCCGCACAAGGAATGGAGCCAGTTCGTTACCGCTGGTGGGCTGAAATGGCATGTGCAGATCACCGGACCGCAGGATGCGCCCGTACTGCTGCTCATTCATGGCACCGGGGCCACCACGCACAGCTTTGCCGGGCTGGCAGCCCTGCTCAGCCCGCATTTCCGTTTGGTGATCCCCGATCTGCCCGGCCATGGCTTCACCCAGAAAATGCAGGCGCCTGATCCCGACAATGTTGCCAAGGCACTGGCGGCGTTGTTGACCGCCTTGAATGTGACCCCAGCCCTCATTCTGGGTCACAGCGTCGGGGCGGCGATTGCCTTCATGCTGGCGGCGGGCGGCCATGTGCAGCCGCAGGCCATTGTCTCGCTGGGCGGCGCGCTGCTGCCGTTCGAAGGGATGGGCAAGGCCTTCCCCGGGCTGGCCAAGGCGCTGTTCGTCAATCCGCTCATGCCGTCGCTCTTCTCGTTCACCACCCGTTTCCAGTCGATGCCCGATCTGTTGAAGCGCTGGACCGGCTCCCACTCCAGCCGCGAACAGGTGGCTTATTATGAACGGCTGTTCCGCAACCCAAGCCATACCGGCGGCGCGCTGTCGCTGATGGCGCACTGGGATCTGGACACGATCGAACGCAGCATTGCCGGCATCCATTGCCCGGTGCTGCTGCTGCACGGCGAGCGCGACAAGACCGTGCCGCCATCCACTTCGGTCACCGTGACTCACCGCCTGGCCCAGCGTGGCACAAGCGCCGAACATCACGGCCTGCCCGGCCTGGGCCACCTCGCACACGAAGAAGCGCCCGACCGCCACGCGCAACTGGTGGAACAGTTCGCACGTGGGGTAGGGGTCCTGGGCTGAACCTCCAACTCCCTCCCCCTTGTGGGGAGGGTCGACTCGGCGCCAGCCGAGCGGGGTGGGGGTTCCCGCCTGTTGTCGCCCAGGTCGGACCCCCACCCCGGGCCGCCCCTTCGGCGCGTCTCTCGACCCTCCCCACAAGGGGGAGGGAGTTGGGCCTAGCGCCCCTTAAACACCGGCGCGCGCTTCTCCACAAACGCCTTGGCGGCGTCCTTGTGGTCGTCGGTCAGCCCGCAATGGACATGGTGAGTGGCCTCCAGATCGAGGCAATCATCCATGTCGCCGCCGGAAAAGGCGCGGTTGAGATTTTCCTTCATGTAGCGATAGGCCACGCGCGGGCCGGCGGCCAATCGCGCCGCCAGTGCCTGCGCTTCGGCCAGCACGCTATCTGCCGGCACCACGCGGTTGGTCAGGCCGAGCCGCAGTGCCTCGGCGGCGTCCACCCGGTCGGACAGCAGATACATTTCCCGCGCCTTGGCCGCGCCCACCAGCGCAGTGAGGAAATAGGTGCCGCCATAATCGCCGGAAAAACCGACTCTGGCGAAGGCGGTGGTCATGAAGGCGGTATCGGCCATGACGCGCAGATCGCAGGCCAGCGCCATCGACAGTCCGGCACCCGCCGCCGCGCCGGGGATGGCGGCGATAGTGGGTTTTGGCATGGCGTGCAGGCGCCCCGCCGTTTCGCGCTGGTTGCGGCGCTGGCGGGCGATGGCAACATCGATGGGTTCAGGCTCGCCGCTTTCGTTGCGGGCCGCCATGCCCTTCACGTCGCCGCCGGCGCAAAACGCCCCGCCGGCCCCGGTGATGACGATGGCGCCGATGGCGGGATCGGCTTCCGCCTGGCCCAGCAACCGCGCCAGCCCGTCGAGCATGGCGCGTGACAGCGCGTTGCGCGCGGTGGGGCGGTTCAAGGTGAGGGTGAGCACGCCATCGGTGATGCTGGCGTGCAGGTCTTCAGTGCCGGTGTCATAGCTCATGGGTTGGTCTCCGGAAGGAAATCGAGGCCGCAGCTGCGGGCCGGGGCGGCAAGGCCGGAAACGCGGATCGCGGCGAGGCCTTCGCCGCCTGGGCCAGTGCCCGGCACGAAATCGAGCCCGCCATTATCGAGGCCGATGCGCCAGCCGGCGCCATGCGGCACAGCCAGCCGATCAAGAATCTCGCTCCAGCGCGATGCGGTTGCTTCGGGATCATCACAGGTCATCACCGCGCCGCTGATCACCAGGCCGGCATTGGCGTGGGCCTGCCAGCCGCTCCCGGCCCACATGTAACTGCCCATCATGCCGCTGTCGGGCCCGTGATGATCGATGGAGAGCAGGCAACCGCCGGTATCGCGCGGGTGCAGGTGCAGGGCGGTGGCGTGCAGTGCGGCGTCGCCCACGGAAAGATCTTCCACGATGCGCACATTTCGGGCGGCCAGCCGAGCGCGGATGGGCGCGAGATCAGCCGTATCGAGGATCACCATATAACCGGTCGCGCCGCCGCGCCGCGCCATGTAGCGGCCAGCGGTGGTGCCCTCCTGCAGCGGGGCCAGCGCCTCCAGAAACGTGCCGCCCAGCGCCCACAGCGCGTTGTGCAGACCATATTTGCCAACACCCGGATCGCGATAGCAGACACTGGCCGCCATCATCTGCCCAACCTCGGCCTCCACGGGTGCAAGTTCCGGCGCAACCATCGCAATCTGACGCAGACGCAGCATGAAGCCTCCTCAAAGCGGCGGTTGCCGCATCCCCGCCTTCGGCGCAGCTTTGCCGGGCAGGGGCAGCGATGATGGCGCAAGATGGGCTGACTGTCAGCAACGAAGCCGGGGTGAAAGCAAATGCGCGCCATCACGCCGATTTGCCGCCCTAGCCGCCTCTTGATTGACACGCCCGCCCGGCCCGGCCACGTTTGCGCTCAATCAAGGAACTGGGGAATATCGCGATGAACAGGCAGCGCTGGATGGGCATTGGAACCGTGGCGATGGCCATGGCCACATCGGCGCAAGCGGCCAGCCCGGCGCGCTTGCTGCAGCAACCGGCGATGAGCGCCACGCATCTCGCCTTCGTCTCCGGCGGCGATCTCTGGGTTGCTCCGCGCGCCGGAACCTCTGGCGGCGGGAAAGCCACCCGCCTCACCACTGGCGTCGGCATCGAACAGGCCCCCAGCTTCTCGCCCGATGGCCAGACCATCGCCTTCACCGGCGAATATGATGGCAACATCGATGTGTTCAGCGTGCCCGTCGCCGGCGGTGTGCCCAAGCGGCTGACCTTCCACCCGGCTGGCGATGCCGCCGTGGGCTGGTCGCCCGACGGGATGCGCGTGCTGTTCCGCTCCAATCGCGATTCCGCCAGCCGCTACACCCGCCTGTGGCAGGTGGGTGCCGGTGGCGGCACGGCCACTGCGCTGCCGCTGCCGATGGCGGCGGCCGGCACGCTGTCCCCCGATGGCAAAGCCATTGCCTACACCCCGCAGGAACAGGGTTTTTCGTTCAACCACACCCGCTACACCGCCTGGGGCAATTATCGCGGCGGGCTTACCGGCGCGGTGTGGATCACTGAACTGAATGGCCTGAAAACCACCAAGGTGCCGCAAGAAGGCGGCGCGGATTTTGCGCCGGTGTGGCTTGGCGGCCAGGTCTATTTCCTGTCGGGCCGCAAGGGGCCGATCAGCGTCTATCGCTTTGATCCGGCCAGCGGCCAAACCAGCCTTGTCTGGCAGAACCGTGGCCCCGATATCCGCAGCCTGTCGGCCGACGGCAGCCAACTCGTGTTCGACCGGCTTGGCACCATCTACACCCTCACGCCGGGTGCAGAGCCCAAGGCCATCGCCATCGATCTGGATGGCGACATGCCCGATGTGCGGCCGCGCGTCGCCACTGTCGGCGCGGAAGTGCAGTCGGTCTCCGTCTCGCCCACCGGCATCCGCGCCGCTGTCGAAGCGCACGGCGAAATCCTGTCCCTCGCTGTGAAGGACGGCATCACCCGCACCATCACCGCCACCCCCGGCACCATGGAGCGCAGCCCGGCGTGGAGCCCGGACGGCCAATCCATCGCCTATTTCAGCGATGAAGGCGGCCTGTATGCGCTGCACGTTGCTGCTCAACAGGGCGCCGGCAAAGCGGTGAAGAAATACCCGCTCGCGCCCGAAGCGGCCTATTATTTCAATCCGCTCTGGGCCCCCGATAGCAAGCGCATCGCCTTTCAGGACAATCGCCTGAACACGTGGATTCTCGATCTGGCGACGGGCAAGCTCACCGCCGCCGGCCCGGCCGATGAATTTGGCGGTTTTGCCACTGCGGCGCGTGGCATGGCGTGGTCGCCGGACAGCCAGTGGTTTGTTTATGCACGGGTTTCCGGCAATCATTTCCCGGTGCTGATGCTGCACGACGTGGCGACGGCCAAATCCACCCAGATCACCGACGCAATGGGACAAGCCAGCGAGCCGACCTTCGATCGCGATGGCAAATATCTCTATTTCCTCAGCTCCAACAACGCTGGCGGCACCATCTACCCGCTCGACATGTCGAGCGACGTCTATCAGCCGACCATGAGCGTGTGGGCGCTGGCGCTGAACGCCGGCACCGCCTCGCCGCTTGCCCCGGAACTGGGCGATGAAAAGGCGCCCGCTACGCCCGCTGAACCCGAAAAAAAGGCGGACGCCAAGAAGCCCGCCGCCCCCGCCGTGCCGCCGGTGAAGATCGATCTGGCCGGGATGACGCTGGATCAGATCGCCCGGCGTATGGTGGCGTTGCCGCTGCCGCCGGCCGATTATCGCAATCTGGTGGCGGGCAAGGGCGGCGTGCTGTGGCTGCTGCGCGCCAACGAGCCGCTGGATATCGACGCCGATGAACGCCCCGGCGCGACGCTGCTGCGCTGGCAGCTGGAAGGCAAGAAGACCGAGACGCTGTTCGACAAGGCGCAACAGTTCAGCCTGTCGGCCGACGGCAACAAATTGCTCGTTCGCACCCCGCCCAACGGCGCTGGCCAATCCACCTGGCTGATCGCCGATGCCGCCAAGCCGTTCAAGTCCAGCGACGCCGATGTGAAGCTGAAAACCGATGCACTGATGGTCCGCATCGATCCGGCGGCGGAATGGGCGCAGATGTATCGCGAAGTCTGGCGGGTGCAGCGCGCGTTCTTCTATGATCCCAATTTCCATGGCTATGATCTGGCCGGCGCCGAAAAATCGCTGGCCGCGTTCCTGCCCGGCATCCAGTCGCGCGGGGATCTGAACTATCTCTTCCACGAAGCGCTCACCGGCTTTTCCATCGGCCATTTGCGCGGCGGCGGCGGCGCGATTCCGGCGGCCAAGAAGGTGCCGGGCGGGCTGTTGGGTGCGGACTATGAAATCCGCGACAACCGCTGGTGCCTGGCCCGCATCCACGATGGCGGCACCTGGACGCCGGATATCAAGGCCCCGCTCGCCCGCCCCGGCCTGGATGTAAAGGCCGGCGATTGCATCACGGCGATCAATGGCGCGGCGGTGGGCGGCACCGAGGATATTCAGCGCCATCTGGAAGGCACCGCCGATCAGGCCGTCACCCTCACCCTGTCGCGGGCCGGCGCGGCGCGCGATGTGACCGTGGTGCCCATCGCCAGCGAAGCCCGCCTGCGCAACTTGACCTGGATCGAAGACAACCGCCGCCGCGTGGACAAGCTTTCGGGCGGCAAGCTCGGCTATGTCTATCTGCCCAACACCGGCGGCGGCGGCTTCACCAGTTTCAACCGTTATTATTTCGCGCAGACCGACCGGCAGGGCATGGTGATCGATGATCGCTGGAACGGCGGCGGCCAGGCGGCGGATTACATGATCGAGGTGATGAACCGCCGCCTGATCAGCTGGTGGCAACCGCGCTATGGCCGCATCGATCGCACCCCGGCGGCCAGCGTGCTGGGGCCCAAGGTGATGCTGATCAACGAAGGATCGGCCAGCGGTGGTGACATGCTGCCGTGGATGTTCCGCGATTTCAAACTGGGGCCACTGGTGGGCAAACGCACCTGGGGCGGCCTGGTGGGTATCGGCGGCATCCCGCCGTTGATGGACGGCGGCCAGCTCACCAGCCCGTCAGTGGGCTTCTTCTCCCCGGCGGGCGAGTGGGCGGTGGAAAATATCGGCGTGCCGCCCGATGTGGAGGTGGATCAGGACCCGGCCGCCGTTATGGCCGGCGGCGATCCGCAACTGGAAAAGGCGGTGGCACTGGCCATGGACGCCCTCGCCAAAAACCCGCCGCCCACGCCAAAACGCCCGCCGTTCCCGCTCTATGGGCCCGACGGCTCCAATCGCCGGTGATGGACATCGGGCCCGAATATTTCGGCCTGATCGAAGGCGGGGTCAGCCTGGTGGCCGTCCTCGTCTTCGCCGGCTGGCAGCTGTGGACGCTGCGGGAGAAGCCGGGGGACAAGGACAGGGACAAAGAGCCATAACTCCCACTTATCGTCACCCCGGACTTGTTACGGGGGTGGGGGGGCGTGCCGTGCACACAGAACAAGAAAGCCAAACCCCCGGTCCAGTCCGGGGTGACGGGCGGGGCGGGGGCGCTTACCAATACCGGAAATCC
>NZ_JANPML010000393.1:0-1955 GCF_031422795.1 Sandarakinorhabdus sp. | reverse complement strand
CCTATTCGGTGCGGATGGCCGCCGTGATGGCATCGCTCGCCAGTCGCGTGACGGTGGGCCCGGAAAGCCCGCGCCTGCTCGCCGGCACCGGCAATGATCAGGTGCATCTGCTGGTGATCTGCTCGTCGGAACGCGGCCTTGCCGGTGGTTTCAACAGCAACATCGCCAAGCTGGCGCGCCGCACGCTGGAAGATCTGCTGGGCCAGGGCAAGACGGTGAAGCTGATGTTCGTCGGCAAGAAGGCCCGCGCGCCGTTTGCCCGCACGCACAAGGAGCTGATCGTCGGCACTGTCGACATGACCCACATCAAGAACGTGGGTTTTGCCGATGCCAAGAGCGTGGCTGACAATGTGGTGGCGCGTTTCGAAGCCGGCGAGTTCGATGTCGCCCACCTGTTCTTCTCCACTTTCAAGTCGGCGCTGACTCAGGAGCCGACCCGGCTGCAGATCATCCCGGCGGCGCTGCCGGCTGGCGATGCCAAGGGTGCCGACGCCAGCGTCGAATATGAGCCGGACGAAGAAGCCATCCTCGCCGATCTGCTGCCGAAGAATCTTGCCGTGCAGGTGTTCCGCGCGCTGCTGGAAAATGCCGCGTCCGAACAGGGCAGCCGCATGACCGCCATGGACAGCGCCACCCGCAACGCCGGCGACATGATCAACAAGCTGAGTATCACCTACAACCGCACGAGACAGGCCGCGATCACCAAGGAATTGATCGAGATCATCTCGGGCGCCGAAGCCCTTTAAGGAGCACGCCTCATGGCCAATACCACCAACAATGTCGGCCGCATCAGCCAGGTCATCGGCGCCGTTGTCGACGTCACTTTCGATGGCGAACTGCCGGCGATTCTCTCGGCGCTGGAAACCAGCGTCAACGGCAACCGCCTCGTTCTGGAAGTCGCCCAGCACCTGGGTGAAAGCGCCGTGCGCTGCATCGCCATGGACGCCACCGACGGCATGGTGCGCGGCCAGGAAGTGACCGACACCGGCAGCCAGATCCGCGTGCCGGTTGGCCCGGCCACCCTGGGCCGCATCATGAACGTCATCGGTGAGCCGATCGACGAGCGTGGCCCGATCGACCAGACCAACACCGCGCCGATCCACGCCAAGGCCCCGGAATTCGTCGATCAGTCGACCGAATCCAGCATCCTGGTCACCGGCATCAAGGTCATCGATCTGCTCGCGCCTTATGCCAAGGGCGGCAAGATCGGCCTGTTCGGCGGCGCCGGCGTCGGCAAGACCGTGCTGATTCAGGAACTGATCAACAACATCGCCAAGGGCCACGGCGGCACCTCGGTGTTCGCCGGCGTGGGTGAACGCACCCGCGAAGGCAATGATCTGTATCACGAATTCCTCGAAGCCGGCGTTATCGCGTCGGATGCGGATGGCAACGCCATCTCCGAAGGTTCCAAGGTGGCGCTGGTCTATGGCCAGATGAACGAGCCGCCCGGCGCCCGCGCCCGCGTCGCCCTGTCGGGCCTGACGATTGCCGAATATTTCCGCGACGTAGAGGGCCAGGACGTGCTGTTCTTCGTGGACAACATCTTCCGCTTCACCCAGGCCGGTTCCGAAGTGTCGGCGCTGCTCGGCCGCATCCCCTCGGCCGTGGGCTATCAGCCGACGCTGGCCACCGACATGGGCGCCCTGCAGGAACGCATCACGTCGACCAACAAGGGTTCGATCACCTCGGTGCAGGCCATTTACGTGCCCGCCGACGATCTGACCGATCCGGCCCCGGCCGCGTCGTTCGCCCACTTGGACGCCACCACCGTGCTGAGCCGCGCGATTTCGGAAATGGGCATCTACCCGGCCGTCGATCCGCTCGATTCGACCAGCCGCGTGCTGGCCCCGCGCGTTGTGGGTGACGAACATTACGGCGTCGCCCGTTCGGTTCAGGAAGTGCTGCAGAAGTACAAGAGCCTGCAGGACATCATCGCCATTCTGGGCATGGATGAA
>NZ_JANPML010000392.1:0-5024 GCF_031422795.1 Sandarakinorhabdus sp. | reverse complement strand
CACGACAAGCTCAACATCCACGGCGGGGCTTGTGCGCTGGGCCACCCCATCGGCGCATCGGGCGCGCGCATCGTGGCGACTCTGCTGGCGGCGCTGCAACAAACCGGCGGCAAACGCGGGGTCGCCGCGCTGTGCATCGGCGGCGGCGAAGCCACGGCGATTGCAGTGGAATTGGTCTGAGGCCGATTCCATCCCCGTTATCCCCGTTATCCACAGGCGGGATGGCGAATAATTCACTTTGACGACTCACCCAAATGGTGAGAGCATTCACTTGTAGCCGGGAATTGACGGCGGCAGAAATGCCAACGGAATGAAGCGGTTATCGCCATTGAAGACGTATATTCTTGCCCTTGGGTGGGAATTGAAATCGGCAAATGGTGGGGCTGAAACGCCAATCAGCGCGCTGCGGGCATGGAAGGCAACTTCTGGCCGGGAAGCGGAGGGAACGGGGGTTCCGCAAGGCACCTCCAAACCCGAAGCCACCGGTTTGCACCTTCACTGGTGTACCCGGGGCGCGCAGACAAGGGCAGCAGTCCAGCGGCTGGAAGGCCAGCCCGCAACCAGGCGTTTTCTTGCGCAAGCAGGGTGGGCATGGCGAGGGGCAAGGATACCAGTCGCGGGCCAATGCGCCCACTTGACGATCAGGCGGCAGGCGCAAGCCGACACGCAAGGTCGAGAGGGTGGAGCGAAAAGGTCCTGCAACGGTGTCTAGAGCGGCCCTTGGGCAGCAGGAAACGCCGGATGCGAAAGTGCCGTGGTTGAGCGAAAGGCCAGCCGCCGCAGCTCCAGCCGACGAGGCTGTGAGCGCAGGCGAGCCGACCGAACCGCCCGAAGCCTCCTCTGGAGGGGCACGTCACAGTGGGGGCTGGTGGCAACACCAGCCCCCATTTTGCGTTCAACGCGGCGCGTGAATAGCGCAGCCATTTGCCGAACGGGCCCGCATGGCCGCCAGCCGCCGGCAAACTCTTTGACCAAGCCCGCCAATGTCTTCACACATTGCTGCGGGGGAACATGAGATGGCGGCAGCACCAGGATCAAACCGCGCATTCTGGCAAACACGCAACGGCGTACTGCTGGCAAGCGCCATCGTCAGCAGCGCCGCTGTATGGTGGGTGATTGCCTGGCCCGTCGCCAGCTTTGCCAACATCGCCGCCCATCAAGGCCATTTCATGCTGACCTTTGCGCACATGTTGGGCGGTAGCGGGATGTTGATCTTTGGCGCGGCCAATCTGTATCTCGCCGCGCGCAAGACGCGATTTGCGCTGCACCGCCGTGTGGGCCAGCTCTATCTCGCCACCGGCGCGTTCGGAGCAACCACAGCCATCGTGGTCACGCTTTCGGCGGCGCACAAATCCGGACTAATCCTGACCAATTCGACCCTCTCGCTGGCGACTCTGGGCAGCGCATGGCTGGTCTTTGCAGCGCTGGGCTGGCGTGCCGGGCGCAACCGCCGCTTTGCCTCGCACGGTGACTGGATGATCCGCAGCTATGTGCTGAGCTGGGCCTTCGTGCTTTGCCGCTTTGCGTCGCCGGTGCCGGAGATCGGCCAACTGGGCGGCGGCCAGGCTTTCATCTGGCTATCGTGGGTGCTGCCAATGATGGTCTGCGAGATCGTGCTGCAATGGCCGCAAGGCGCGCGCAAGGGCTGAACGCCCGGGTTACGGCTTCACATCCGGCGGCACTTCGCCCGCCATGCCCGCCGCCACCTTTTCCGCCGCTTCCATGGCGCGCAGCAGATTGCCGCCCGCGATCTTTTCGCACTGGGCTTCGGTGTAGCCCCGGCGCAGCAGTTCCGCGATCAGCGCCGGATAGGTTTCCACGCCTTCCAGCCCGGTGGGAGTGGAATCAATGCCATCCAGATCGCCGCCAATACCCACGCTGTCGATACCGGCCAGCTTCACCACGCGATCGATATGGTCTGCAACGTCGTTGATGCCCACTGGCGGGCGCGGGTTTTTCGCGTCCCATTCCGCCATTGCTGCCCCCTGGCGCGGCAGATCGGCGATGTGCAGCGCCAGCAACCGCTGCCGTTCGCCGGCGCGGGCGGCTTCCCAGGCCTGGCGCGCGGCATTGATGAAGCCCGGCACATAGGTGACCATCACGACGCCGCCATTGGCCGCCACCAACGGCAACACATCATCGGGCACGTTGCGCACATGATCGGCAATGCCGCGTGCGCTGCTGTGGCTGTAGATTACCGGCGCTTTCGTGGTGGCCAGCACCGCCTTCATCGTGGCCGGCGACACGTGGGACAGATCGACCAGCATGCCGATGCGGTTCATTTCCCTGATCACCGCCTTGCCATAATCGGTCAGCGGATTGGGCCGCGGCGATTCATTGGCGCTGTCGGCCCAGTCGTTGTGCTTGGTGTGGGTCAGCGTCATGTAACGCACGCCCAGCGCGTGATACATGCGCAGCACGGGCAACGAATTATCGATCTGGCTGCCGCCTTCCACGCCCAGCAGGCTGGCGACCTTGCCGGTTTTCTGGATGCGGCGGATATCGGCCGCGGTGGATGCCAGTTCGAGATCGGCGGGATATTTCTTCACAAAGCCGTGCACGATGTCGATCTGTTCGATGGTGGCCTTCACCGCCGCCGGGCCGACCAGCGAAGCCGGCACATAAACGCTCCAGAACTGCCCGCCAACGCGGCCCTGATGCAGGCGCGTGATGTCGGTCATCAGCGGCTTCTTGAACAGGCGGCTGTCGGCCTTCAGATCCTCGCTCCACCAGCCTTCGCCGAAATTGCCACGCAGCGCGCCCGGCCAGTCGTTATGGCCATCGATGATCGGCTGCCGCTTCAGCACGGCTTCGGCGCGCTTCAGCAGGGGATCGTCCAGCGCCAATGCGGGGGTGGCGGCGAGCAGAGCGGCGATGAGCATGATGTGTTTCATGGGACACAGTGTGGCACCGTGCCGCCCTCTCTTGCAAGACAGGTGACGCGCCCGCCACAGTGGCCACATAACGCAAAAGGCAAAGTTTGATACGAAAGGCCCTCCCATGCTCGAAGCCAATGATCGCCGCGTTTACGGCCCTGATGAAACCGCGTTCCGCGATACGGTGCGCAAGGTGTTCGAAAAGGAACTGCTGCCCAATCTCGACCGCTTCGAGGAAGAGGGGCTCGTCTCCCGCGATTTCTGGCGGGCGTGCGGCGATGCCGGGATGCTGTGCCCCGGCGTACCGGAGGAATTTGGCGGCCTCGGCCTCGATTTCCGTTACAACGCCATCATCGATGAGGAATTGGCTTATGCTGGCTCATCGGCCGGCATCACCCTGCAATCCGATATCGTCGCGGATTATCTGGTGGCCTATGGCAGCCCTGAGCAGAAAGCCAAATATCTGCCCAGGATGATCAGCGGCGAAGTAATCACCGCCATCGCCATGACAGAACCTGGTGCGGGCAGCGACCTGCAGGGCATCAAGACCACCGCCCGGAAGGACGGCAATCATTATGTCATCAACGGTTCGAAAACCTATATCACCAACGGCCAGAACGCCGATCTGATCATCGTGGTCGCCAAAACCGATCCGGAAAAGGGCGCCAAGGGCACCTCGCTGATCCTGGTGGACTCGACGACCGAAGGCTTTGCCCGCGGCCGCAACCTCGACAAGATCGGCCAGAACAGCGCCGACACGTCGGAAATGTTCTTCAACGATGTGCGCGTGCCGATGACCAACTGCCTGGGCGAAGAAAACAAGGGCTTCATCTACCTGATGAGCCAGCTGCCGCAGGAGCGGCTGTCGATCGCCATTTCGGCCCAGGCCGGCGCCCAGCGTGCGTTCGACGAGGCAGTGAAATTCGTCAAGGAACGCAAGGCCTTCGGCAAGACGGTGTGGGAGTTCCAGAACACTCAGTTCGTGCTGGCCGGCCTGAAAACCGAACTGCAGGTGGGCTGGGCCCACATCGATTGGGGCCTGCAGAAACTGATCGAGGGCCGGTTGACCGACGCCGAAGCCAGCGCCGCCAAATTGTGGCACACAGAATTGCAGGGCCGCGTGTGCGATGAAGCGCTGCAGCTGCATGGCGGCGCCGGTTATATGAACGAATATCCCATCGCCCGCCTGTGGCGCGATGCGCGCGTGCAGCGGATTTACGGCGGCACGAGCGAAATCATGAAGCTGGTGGTGTCGCGGACGATCTGAGCAGGCATTAAGGGCGCGGCGTCGGTAACATCGACTCCGCGCCGCGCGGCGTGGTGATGGGATCGGCGTGGCGATGCACAAGCCGCCATTGCTTGCCCGCGCGTTGGTAAACGCTGGTCACACGGGCGGAAAAATCGGCGAATTCGGAGCTGTTCCCCAGCTTGGCCCGGCCGTTTTCGATCTCGACCAGCACGACCGTGTCGGCGCTGCCATAGACGGCGACTCGGTCCACGCCGCGCACGCTGCCGTCGCGATATTTGGTTGCGGCATTGGCCAGGCGGCTGCGCACTTCGGCCTGCCCTTTGCCGAATGGCCCGAACGGATTGCCTAGCGTGATGTCATCGGACACGGCAAACAGCGCGGCATAGCCGGACGGATCGCCGTTCAATATCTTGCGCAGTGCTTCGTGGCTTTGCATCACCGCTTGTTCGAGCGCCGGGGGGAGAGCGGGGGACTTTGCCAGTGCGGCGCTGGCCAGTAGCGCGCCCGTAGCAGCGATGACAAATCCAATCGGTTTCATACCCAAGCGTCCCCTGATTTGCGCCTGAGGCTAACCCAGCTGCGGCATGGCGGCCAGCCAAATGCGGCATTTTCCGGAATGGCGCCGCCGGGTTTCTGCCCTTATCGGGTCGCATTCCTCTGCCATAAGCGACCCCATGATGACTGCAACCGCCGCCCGTTTTGCCGAAACCGCCCGCAGCCCGCGTGAAAGCGCCGGGTCGATGGCCGGGGAAGACGTGGCGATGATCAAGCTGGCTGCCACGCTCGGCCGCGAACTAGGTGCGTACAAGCCCGCCATCTATTGGGTGGACACGCTGGCTTCGGCCACGCTGGGCTGGGGCGCATTGGCAGCGTTGATCATCGCGCCCAGCCTGCCTGCG